>JAUZPC010000140.1 GCA_030706105.1 Bacteroidota bacterium
AAAGGGCAGTTTGTTGCCTTAGAGTCTTCAACTTATCCAGGTACTACGGAAGAGATACTGCTGCCATTATTTAAAAATGCACCCAAAATCCAAGCTAAAATGAAAGTCCTTGAACTTGTGGGAAATTATGATGATACTGTCATTATCACTGAAGGTAATGAGAATGAATATGTAGTCGGCGAGGATTTTTATCTGGCGTTTTCACCTGAAAGAGAAGACCCGAATAATCCTGAGTTTAATACTGCAACAATACCAAAAGTGGTGGGCGGTGTAACTGAAAATTGTTTAAAAATAGCTCTTGCGCTGTATAATCAAGTGATTGTTAAAACAGTTCCGGTTTCTTCTCCCGCAGTCGCTGAGGCTACAAAATTGCTTGAAAATATATACCGTTCAGTAAATATTGCTTTGGTTAATGAACTTAAAATGGTATTTGACCGGATGGGAATTGATGTCTGGGAGGTAATTGACGCTGCTTCAACCAAACCATTTGGTTATCATGCCTTTTATCCAGGTCCTGGATTAGGTGGTCACTGTATTCCAATTGATCCATTTTATCTAACATGGAAAGCTCACGAGTATGAAATAAATACGAATTTTATTGAACTTGCTGGTGAAGTCAATACACAAATGCCGTATTACGTTGTTGAACGTATATTTGAATTATTAAATAAGGATAGGAAAGCTATTAATGGATCTAAAATTCTTATACTTGGGGCTGCTTATAAGAAAGATATTGATGATATGCGCGAATCCCCTTCCTTGAGACTTATAGAGCTGCTAAATGAAAAGGGAGCTGTAGTGTCTTATAATGACCCATATATTCCCAAACTGCCTAAAACAAGAAAATATGATTTCGATATGGAGTCAGTTGCTTTAACCGCTGATAGTATTGAGTCTTTTGACCTGGTCTTATTAAGTACTGATCATTCTGATTATGACTACAGATTTATTGAACAACACGCTAAGTTAATTGTTGATACGCGAAATGCATTCGCAAAACACGGTATTAGTACAAAAAAAATATTTAAAGCATAAAGAGTTAAAAATATGGAGTTCGAAAATATTGGATTAGCAGTTATTGGAGCAGGAAGATGGGGTATGAACCATGTTAAATCTGCTTATAAACTACTAAATAGTAATCTTAAATTTGTTTGTGATTTCAGTGAATCGGCTCGAGAAAAAGTGAGTAAAGTCTCTCCCTTAATTCCATTTTCTACTGATTTGGAAGATGTATTGATCGATTCTACAATTAATGCAGTAATAATTGCAACTCCTGCAGAAACACATTTTGAAGTTGCAAAAAAATGTCTTGAGGCAGGCAAAAATGTTTTGGTTGAAAAGCCAATCACGTTATATACTGAAGAAGCTGCCAAATTAATTGAAATTGCCGAAGTCCAAAACAAAAAACTTATGGTCGGGCATATATTACTTTATCATCCAGCTATAATTAAAATAAAAGAACTGATTGACAATGGTAAAATAGGCAAGCTTCAGTATATATATAGTAATAGGTTAAACCTTGGGGCCATTCGTAGTGAGGAAAATATCCTTTGGAGTTTTGCCCCACATGACATATCAATTATACAATATATAGCCGGTTGCAATCCAATTGAGGTCTTTTCAAAAGGATCTGCTTATGTACAAAATAATATTGAGGATACAACAATTACATATTTAAAATATCCCAACAATGTTAACGCTCACATTTTTGTAAGCTGGCTTCATCCATTCAAAGAGCAAAGGCTTGTTATTACTGGAAGTAATGGAATGCTTGTTTTTGAGGATAGTTTGAAGAACGAAAAGTTAAAGTTTTTCGAAAAAGGATTTAGGAATATTGATGGAATCGTTTCTAAATTTGAGCAGGATTATGAGGTCGTTCCGTTTAGTGAGAAACAACCACTTGAAGAAGAACAGTCCCATTTCTTCAATTGTATATTAAAAAATAAACAACCGCTCACGGATGGATTACACGCATTAGAAGTATTAAATATCTTAGAACAAGCAACTGCAAAGCTAAAAAATGGATGCATTACAGAAGACTAAACAATCAATTTCTTACAATACATCAAGGATAAATATGGAAAAAAATTATTATGTAAATGAACATGCTGTTGTAGATAACAACGTGGAAATTGGAGAAGGAACTAAAATTTGGCATTTCTCTCATGTGCAATCTGGTTCAAAAATTGGTAAAAAATGTGTTTTGGGCCAAAATGTAAATGTTGCTACGGATGTTATAATCGGAGATTTTGTAAAAATCCAAAATAACGTTTCTGTGTATGAAGGTGTTACCTTGGAAGACTATGTGTTTTGTGGTCCTTCCATGGTTTTTACAAATATAGTAGAACCACGCTGTAAATACCCTCAGGTAGGTAAAGAGTTTTATATAAATACTCTCATTAAAGAAGGCGCTTCATTAGGTGCTAATTCAACTGTTGTGTGCGGTCATACTGTAGGTCGTTTTGCACTAATAGGTGCAGGGGCTGTGGTTACTAAAGATATTCCTGATTTTGCCTTAGTCGTCGGCAATCCGGGCAGAGTAATCGGATGGGTCTCAGAAGCCGGTAAAAAATTGAAATTTGATGAAGATGGTTTTGCATTCTGCGAAAAATCCAACAAAAAATATAAGTTCGAGAATAATAAAGTAATTGAAGTAGAATAAATTCCTAATTATTTATTACATTTGAGGCAGCCTTTTGGCTGTCTTTTTTATTAACAATACGATTTTATTATGAAAGGTATAATACTGGCCGGTGGTTCCGGCTCAAGGCTCTATCCTATTACAAATGTTTATAGTAAACAGCTAACTGTTATATATGATAAACCTTTAATCTATCATCCGCTTTCTACTTTAATGCTTGGTGGTATAAAAGAAATTCTTATTATCTCCAATGAAGAGACTATTCCTTTATATAAGAAATTATTTAATGATGGTTCTCACTTAGGATTGAACATTCAATATAAAGTGCAGAGTGCACCCAATGGAATTGCCGAAGCATTTATACTTGGTGAAGAGTTTATAGGTAATGACTCTGTGACTCTAATACTCGGGGACAATATTTTCTACGGCAAGTTTGCTTTCTTTTATCATGCGTTAAAACTGCAAAAAGGGGCTATTATTTTTGGTTATCAGGTGAATGACCCTGAGCGATATGGTATTGTTGAATTTGATAAAGCTGGAAAAGTACTTTCAATTGAAGAGAAACCTAAGTTCCCGAAATCAAATTTTGCGGTGCCTGGTTTATATATTTATGACAATAAAGTAATTGAAATTGCTAAAAATTTGGAACCCTCAGCAAGAGGTGAACTTGAAATTACAGATGTAAATAAAGAGTATATGCTTAGGGGCGAGCTTGTTGTTGAAAAGATGGGTCGCGGAATTGCCTGGCTCGATACCGGTACGCCTCAGTCCTTGTTGCAAGCTTCCAATTTCTTTGGAGTAATTGAAGAACGCCAAGGACTTAAAGTCGGTTGTATTGAAGAAATTGCTTATGCCCAAAAATTTATTACAAAGCAGCAGCTGCATGAGCTTATCCAGGGATTGCCGAATTGCTACTATAGAACATATCTTGAAAGAATTATTACAAGCGAGTTTGTCGACTGATGAAAATTGAAAAAGCATTTATTGATGGTATATTAGTTGTTTCTCCTGACGTCTTTCAAGATGACAGGGGCTATTTTTACGAATCTTATAATGAAAGCACATTAAAATCCCAAGGATTTGAGCATAAGTTTGTTCAGGACAACATTTCTTTTTCACAAAGGAATACGCTTAGAGGTTTGCACTATCAGGCTGGAGAATTTGCACAAGGGAAGCTATGTTCTGTTCTCAAAGGCTGTGTAATTGATACTGCTGTAGATATTCGTTTTAATTCACCCACATTTGGTAGATGTTTCCAAATTGAATTATCGGATGATAATCATACACAGTTATGGATTCCGCCAGGCTTTGCTCATGGCTTTTCTGTTATTTCTGATGAGGTCTTGTTTTCATATAAGTGCACAAATTTTTATAATAAAGCCTCTGAAAGAACTATTATTTATAATGATATCGATTTAAATATTGATTGGAAAATTGAAAGCCCTATTGTTTCTGATAAAGATAAAAAGGGCAAATCTTTTTCTTCAATTGAAAAAGATTTTATTTATGAAAAATTGAAAAGCTAATTATTAATTTTAACTTTTCAGATATTTGTTACGGAAATAAAAAATAATATTAATTATTAAAGAATAGGAGTTAATATGAAAGTACCGTTGTTAGATCTAAAACCTCAGTACAAATCAATGAAAAAGGAAATTGATGAAACATTAATTCGGATTGCGGAGTCTCAATATTTTATCTTGGGACCGGAAGTTGAAAAGATGGAAAAAGCTTTTGAAGAATATTTAAATGTTCAAAAGGCTTACGGAGTTTCTTCCGGTACAGATGCGTTATTGCTTGCATTGATGGCTATCGGAATTAAGCCGGGTGATGAAGTCATAGTTCCTACTTTTTCTTTTTTTGCAACAGCAGGTGTAGTTGCACGCTTAGCTGCTATCCCTGTTTTCGCTGAGATAGATCCTGTTACTTTTAATATTGATCCTGCAAAAATAGAAGAAAAAATTACGCCTAAAACTAAAGCAATCATTCCTGTTCACCTTTATGGTCAAAGCTGTGATATGGATGCGATAATGGGAATTGCCAGAAAACATAATCTTAAAGTTGTTGAAGATGGAGCTCAGGCAATAGGCGTTCAATATAAAGATGGTAAATATGTCGGTTCTTTTGGTGATGTCGGTTGCTTTTCATTCTTTCCGAGTAAAAATTTAGGATGCTATGGAGATGGTGGTCTGGTTGTTACTAATGATAATGAAATTGCTGAACGCCTTCACATTATGCGTGTTCACGGTGGTAAGCCTAAATATTATCATAAAGTTATCGGTGGCAACTTTAGACTGGATGCATTGCAGGCGGCAATATTAAATGTAAAATTGCCATATCTGGAGGGATGGTCGGAGGCCAGAAGGCAGAATGCGGCTTTATATGTTAAGTTCTTTCTTGTATCTGGGTTAGCAGAAGAAGAAGGTAAAGTGGCTTTTGATGAAAAGAATAAAGTCCTTCTTCCGAAGGCTGTTTACAAATCGGATACAGTTACGAATTATCATATATATAATCAATTCTGTATTCGGGTACAGAAGAGAGATGAACTAAGAAAGTTTTTAACAGAGAACGAAATTGCTTCAGAAATCTATTATCCGGTTTCTTTTCATGAGCAGGAGTGTTTCTCTGATTTAGGCTATAAAAAAGGCGATTTCCCATTAGCAGAAGCCGCTGAATCTACTTGCATTGCACTGCCAATTTTCCCAGAGTTGACTGAAGAGCAATTGCAATATGTTGTAAGTAAAATAAAGGAATTCTTTGATAAAAATTAAAGAATTCTTATAATATTCCTAAGTACGGGTATAAAATTTATAAGATTTTTTTGTAAATTATATATTCGTACTTTTTTTATTTTTAAGAAGAAAATTATTGTGGAAAATACATTCATAGGAAAGAAAATCTATATTGCCGGACATAGAGGCATGGTTGGTTCAGCTATAACAAGGCATTTTACTGCACAGGGTTATAAAAATATTATTACCAGGGAATTAGATGAGCTAGATCTAATAAGACAATCTGATGTTGAAGAGTTCTTTGCAAAAGAAAAACCTCAGGTGGTAATCGTAGCTGCTGCTAAAGTTGGCGGTATCTTGGCAAATAGTATTTATAGGGCTGATTTTATCTATCAAAACTTGATGATTGAATCTAATATTATTCATTCGGCCTATCAAAATGGTGTGGAAAAGCTAATATTTTTAGGTTCATCTTGCATCTATCCAAAGTTAGCACCTCAACCGTTAAAAGAAGAATATTTGCTTTCCGGTTATTTAGAGCAGACAAATGAACCTTATGCCATTGCAAAAATTACAGGTATAAAGCTGTGCGAAAACTACTACAAACAGTATGGCTCTAATTTTTATTCAATTATGCCTACAAATATGTATGGCCCGTTTGATAATTACAACCTTGAAACATCGCATGTCCTCCCTGCATTGATAAGAAAATTTCATGAGGCAAAGCTTAGTAATTCTCCTTCTGTAACTCTTTGGGGTACAGGAAAGCCTTTGAGAGAGTTTTTATATGTGGAAGATCTTACGGACGCTATTGAATATCTTTTAGTTAATATCAATGCTGCTGACCTTTACAATCAGGGGATAACCCATATCAATATTGGTACTGGAGAAGATTTGACTATTGCGGAAGTTGGAAAAGTCGTGGCTGATGTAGTGGGGTTTAACGGAACTTTAGAGTATGATACTTCTAAGCCTGATGGTACTCCTCGTAAGCTTCTTGATGTATCTTTAATCCATAATATGGGTTGGCATCATAAGACTGAATTAAAAGAAGGTATAGCAAAGGCCTATAACTGGTTTAAGGATAATTATAAATAAAAAGATTTTAGTTAGAAACTATTTAGGATTATACATTGAAAAAAGCATTAATTACAGGAATTACCGGTCAAGACGGCAGCTATTTGACCGAAATTCTTTTAGATAAAGGATATGAAGTCCACGGTATTGTCAGAAGAAGCAGTTCCTTTAATACCGGACGCATTGATCATTTATTTAATAATAAAGAAATTTATAACAAAAAATTGTTTCTGCATTTTGGCGATTTAGTTGATACGAGTAACCTAAATCGGATATTGGAAAAAGTTGAACCGGACGAAATTTACAATTTGGCTGCTCAGAGCCATGTAAAGGTATCTTTTGAACTCCCTGATTATACCGGACAAGTAGATGCTTTAGGTACTCTTAGGTTCTTGGACGCAATTAGGGAAGTCGGATTAAGAAAAGTTAAATTTTATCAGGCTTCAACAAGCGAATTGTTTGGAAAGGTTCAAGAAGTCCCTCAATCGGAGACAACTCCTTTTTATCCTCGTTCTCCCTATGGGGTCGCAAAGCTATACGGGTATTGGATTATTGTTAACTATAGAGAAGCATACAATATTCATGCTTGTAATGGAATTTTATTTAACCATGAATCTCCGAGAAGAGGAAAAACATTTGTTACTCGTAA
>JAUZPC010000141.1 GCA_030706105.1 Bacteroidota bacterium
CATAGTATAATCAATACTGGTACTGATAGGTCCAATTGCTCTTTGATCAATTGCAATTGTAAAACCATAAACACTGCCGAAATCAACATTTGTTAATCTAGCATAATCTGCTGCAGTATAAGTACTAACAAATTCTGTCCCTAATAAATCTCTAATATCTTTATAGAAGAAAGTAAGTTCTAATCCAAGTGAATTTGTTAATGCCTGTTTTAAACCGACTTCATATTGAACAGTCAATTCGGGCTTCAAATCCGGATTTCCCATAACACCGTAGCTTATTCCACCGGCCTGCAAATCCTTAAGCACTAAATAATTGGCGTTGCTATACAAGTCCCCCAAACCAGGCATTTGATAGAAATGACCATATGAGAAATAAACTGAAGCTCTGTCAGTCAGTGGGAAGCTAAAGCCCAAACGCGGGGCAAACGCAATTTTCTTTTTGGTTTTTACTAATTCCGAACCCGGGGCACCAGTTATGGAGTTTGCAGGATTTTGTAAATTACTTGGAACGGTAGTGTTCGCATCAAAGTACTCAAAACGAATTCCACCCCTAACAATCAGATCCCCCATTTCAATTCTATCCTGCAAATAAGCTGCTAATTGTTTTGGATAATAAGTTAAAAGCGTAGGATCTTCCGGCCTGGTAGCATACTGAGCAAGTAACACCTGAACACCGTTTACATTTGTTGAGCGTAAAAAACCGGGACTACCAAAAGTCATTTTTGAAGTCTGGCCTTCAATCCCCCATTCAAACATATTAAATCTGTTAAACTGCCACGTAAAATCAGTTTTAAGAATGGCAGCATTAGTTTCTTGTTTAAACCTTGAAAGATCAACTCCCTGAATAACAGAACCATTTTCATAATTCGCATCACCTTTTGGCTGGCCTGCTTTTATATATCTTTGATCAAAGACATCCTCATATTTCATGTCTTTATATGAAAAATAGTTTTGTCTGACACTCAATTTATAAAACAAATCATTTGTAATTGTATGAGTAATATCCAAACCGTGAGTAATTGAAAATGTTTTTGGTTTATTTATTCCGTCAGGATTAAATTTGTAACTATCATTATAATATTGTTTTTCTGCATGGTTAATAATCGCCTGATAACTTAATTGAAACTTTTCTAACGATTGATTGGCAACTTTAAATTGACCACTGTATTCGTCTGTTGTGTTCATTGGTACAAGCTTATTATCACCTGTTGGATTAAATATTCTTTTTTCAAAATTGCTGGAGTCAGTCGGATTAAATCTACGAGTGCCGTAAAGCCAGCCATCGTTATTGTACTTTCTTCCGCTGATAAAGAAAGTGGTTTTAGGCAAGCCAGTCGGCCCGCTTAATGTGAGTTGATAATTTTGAACTGAAAGGGGTTTGTATTTATTATTATCGGGATATCTTGATTTGTCAGTTGTAAAGAAACCGCCCATATATATATCACCGGAATACTGAAATTTATCACTTCCGGATTTTAAGACAGCATTTACAACTCCTGACATAGCCTGCCCATATTTGGCATCAAAAGTACCACTGATAACCTGCACTTCCTGAATAATGGATTTATCCAGTTGTAAAGTAGAAGAATTATCATAAGGATTATTAACAGTAACACCATCAACTTGATATTGTACTTCACCAATTCTACCACCCCTGAAGTGCCCGTCTATTACGCCTGCCTGTAAATTTACAATTTCATTTAAGTCTTGAATAGGCAGTTTATTTATTTCATCTTCACTAATTGAAGAGACAGAACTTGTTTGATTGGTTTCCACTATAGGCCTTGTGGCTACAATAGTAATAGTTTCACCTACTATAGTACCGGAACTTAAGGCAATGTCTTGTTTTGTTGTCTGGTCAGAGGATATTTTAATGTTAGAAATTTCCTTGGCTTGATACCCTACATATGATACAGAGATATGATAAACTCCGGCTCTGATATTCAATATTTTGTAATAACCGTCAATATCGGTAGAAGCTCCTAAGCTTGTACCAACAATCTTAACATTTGCACCAATTAATGGTTCTCCCTTTTCGTCAACAATCCTGCCGGCTAACTTACCAGTTGTTTGTGCATTTAATAGAGCAGGCAAAAACAAACAAAATACTAGCAGGAAGAAGGACATTTTTATTTTTATTTTTTCCATAGCCTAACCAAGTTTTAATAATCATTTAGACCCGGTTAAATAACCGGTTGATTTATTGTAATGCAAGACTCTCATAGTTACTATGATTGTTATTTACAGCTCACTGTAAGTGCCTTACTGGTTTTTATTAAATTAGCTCTTAGTAACCACCGCTTACCCCTGAAAAGATTCAGGGGTAAGCGCAGAAAATAAAACAAAGTGAAATCACATAAGCTGAAATAATATCTATACAAACTATTTCATTAAAATTAGTTTTCCGGTAACTGAGTTAAATGAGTTAGAACCGGATTTCAAATTAATTTTATAGAAATAAGCACCGGAAGCCAATCCTTTAGCATTAAAAGTAAAACTATTGTTTCCAGCCGGTTGATTTGTTTGATTAAATCTTGCTACTTCTTTTCCTAAAATATTATAGAAAACAATAGTAACATCACCGGTTGAAGGAATAGAATAACCGATTTTTGTTGAAGGATTGAAAGGATTAGGATAGTTACCTAATAACTTAATTGTATTTGGAATAATACTTGTTTCATTCTGTTTAACACTCATTAAGTTATTTTGATCCATGTAAATCCATGCTGCGGCCGGACCTCCTGTATGCTCTCTAAACCACCATGTTCTTGTGCCATAATTGGCAACTGAGTCTTGGAAAGAGTCGCCATCAAAGATATCAATTCCGGCAAATAATAACTTATCATTTAAAGAGGAATTGTATCCGAGTTTTGTAAGGTCAATAGCCATTTCAACAACGTAACCGGAGTCAATGTCATTATAATTATTAACGGTTGAACCTTGTTTTAGTCTGCAAGCCCAAGCTGTACCGCCTGTATCAACTAATGTAGGTAAATAATCAGAAGCAATTGCCTGACCATTTGGACCGTATTGAACTATTAAAGATCTAAACAACATTGCATTAGCTAAATCAACAGCATTTCTATCACCAATTAGTAATCTAAACGCATCCATTGCATCATAGTTATTAGTACCCTGTATTAACTGATCTGATATATCAGCGGCAACATATAATTTTGTACCTCTAAAAAACATTTTTACTGTTGAGGTAAGAGGATCCAAAACCGGCGGACGAGGATTGCCGAATAATTCAGGCTGCCATTGACCACTTCTCCAAGGACCAACACCAGGATATCCGTTTCTAACTACTGAGTCAGCCCATGCAATCTTGAAAGTATAGGCGTACTGCCAGGCTTCATCATTTAAATAACCATCAATAACAGGTTCAGGTTTATTAGCACCATTAGGAAGTACAACATCAGGTGCAACTACCGGAAGTGCAACTGTATTGGTTGTAACGTCCGGACGTGTATAAAGTCTTATAACATTATCACTATTGGCATTTGACCATGGAGATTGGATATGTGTACGAGTCGTTGATATTTTATCAAGATGCCCCTCATATAAGTAATCACAATCCCAGATAGAGAAATTAGTTTCAATAATTTCGCCTTCCGGTTTATTCAAATTATATCCTAAAGAATCAACTGAAATTCTCATTTCAACAGTCCAGCTTCTATCACGTAAAGAATCATTAGAAGCGCCATCAACTATAGTTCTTGCATCCCAAACAGCAATTTGAGCAGGTGTTCTTGTAGTATCAGTAAAATTGCCATATCTCGGGCCAATAAATCTTGGACTTGCGCCTACTCTGGGCCTTGTACCTGCGGGAACTTCAGGGAACCAATATCCATAAACAAATTCAATGGCGTCAGTAGGTCTATTTGCACTAGCCCTGTCTTTAATAGACATTAAAATTCCATCCCATCTGGCCCAATCTTGAGAGCCAACAACAGAAGAATCCGGAATTATAAAGCCAATATATAATTGATTATCTTTAACCAGATACTTTACAGTAGCATGTGTAGGATCAGTAACAGCTTCCTGCTGAAACTCTGCTCTATAGCCGGAAGTAGGTAAAGGTCCGGGCTGCCCAAAAACTACCATAACAGATTCTGCCTTAGCCCAATCCGGTTCATCAAGCCTGCCATCCAAAACGATATTACCAACCGCTTTTTTAGCCCACATAACATCTTGCCTTGGTATCTGCGCTAACAAGGCCGCAGATATTATGAACCACATACCCAGAGAAATAAGTGCCATACGTTTCATAGTAACCTCCGATATTTTATTATTTATAACTTTTAATTTCTTTTATAAAATTGAATGAAAAGAATTAACCTTACATCCGCAAGATCCTCCAATAACCAGACCTGTGGATAATGCTTCAACATAAGGTGTATTCGGATCAACATCACCATTTATCATACTTAGTAAATATCTTACTGCTTTACTTCCCAGCTCAACAACCGGTACATGCACTGTTGTCAATCTTGGTTGTATTAATCTTGTTAAGAAAATATCATCAAAACCCGTTAATGCTACATCATTGGGGATTTGAATATTAGAAGTTTTAGCTGCTTCATAAGCTCCTAATGCCATCATATCGTTTGCACAAAAAATAGCATCCGGTTTTTCAGGCTGACTCATTAAGCGCATAAATCCATAAAAACCTGCTTTAATTGAGAAATCACCCTCAATAATTAAATTAGGCTGAAGACTTATATTATGCTTTTCTAATGCATCTGAAAAACCCGCATATCTCTCCTGAGCGTCCCAGTTTTCAGCCGGACCTGTTATCATACCAATGTTCTTGTAACCGTGCCCAATTAAATGTTCAATATTTATACACGCTCCCTGATAGTTATCAATATGAAAATTAACAACATCTTCAATATCTTTACCGGCATTTATCAAAACGATTGGCCGTTTGCTTTTTTTAACCAACTTGGTAATTTCCTTATTTATTTGTGGCGCCATTAAAACAACACCATCAACTCTGCCACTGGAAAGGAACTCAATAAGAATCTCAATTATATTCCTTTTACTATGTGAACTGGAAACCAAAATATATTTATCGGATTTATCAGTTTCTTCATCAATTCCATGAATAATATCCATAAAGAACTCACCCACCAGATCAGGCAGAATCACGCCGATAGTATCAGTCTGCCTTGTTGAAAGCCCTCTTGCGATTGGACTTGGTTTATAATTCAGCTCTTCGGCAATCTGCAGAATTCGTCTGCGTGTATCATCCTTTATCAGGGAATTGCTGTTAAAAGCTCGTGATACAGTTGCAATAGAAACACCTGCTCTTTTCGCGATTTCATGAATATTCATTTAATTACTTTCTGATAACAATATTTTACTTTTTTAGATAAAATCATCCTTTTACACTACCCATCATAATGCCTTTAATATAGTATTTCTGCAATACAAGGAATACTATTAAGACAGGCAAAATAGTCAAAACTGATCCGGCCATCATTAGCTCCGGATCTTTAGTATGTTCACCCATTAAATTGGCTAATGCAACAGGTAAAGTGTACATTGAGCTGTCATTTAATGCAATCAATGGCCAGAGGAAATCATTCCATGTTCCCATAAAAGTGAAAATAGCTAATGTTACCAGAATAGGAAGAGCCAAAGGCATTATTATTTTATAATATATCTGAAAATCAGTTGCTCCATCCAGTCTTGCTGATTCTATTAAACTGTCAGGAATGGATAAGGCATACTGCCTGATTAAGAATATACCAAAAATGTTTGCTAGGCCCGGAATAATTAGAGCCATATAGGTATTAATAAACCCGAACTCTTTAAGCATCAGAAATAATGGTAGCATTGTTACCTGCGCCGGAATTATCATTGAGCTTAATAATAAATTAAATAGTTTATTTTTTCCTTTGAATCTATATTTAGCAAAAGCATAACCTGCCATGGAATTAAATATTAGAGATATTCCGGTAACAATTACAGAAATAAAGAGAGAATTAAGGAAATTTCTTGTAATATTTAAACGTGAAAAGAGAGCTATATACTGTTCAAAAGTAAATTCATCAGGAAAAAATCTTGGAGGATATACGGAAGCATGTCCATCATGCATAAATGAAGCAGATACCATCCATATGAATGGCGCAAGAGTAATCAATCCGGAAACGATTAAGAAACTATAAAGTAAATATTTTTTCATACTTCTTCCGAACTTTTCTGAACTTTTAATTGAATTAAAGTTCCAATAAAAATTATGAAAAACAGGACAAATGCAATTGATGCAGAATACCCCATATTCCACCAGCGGAAACCTTCCTGATACATATATTGAACAATACTCAAAGTTTTATTTAAAGGTCCACCCTGCGTCATGATATAAGGTTCAGCAAACAATTGAAAATAACCTATCATTGTAATAATGCTAATAAATAAAGTCGTCGGGGCTAGCATAGGTACAGTAATATTCTTGAATTGCTGCCAACTGTTAGCTCCTTCAAGGATAGCAGCTTCATATAAATACTCAGGGATATTCTGTAAACCTGCAATAAATATAATCATATTATAGCCAAAATTTTTCCATACAGACATCAAGACAATTGCCGGCATTGCCCAATTTGGATCTCCCAGCCAATCTATTGGATGAATTCCCACAAAACCTAAAGCATAATTCAGCAGTCCAAACCTTGGATGATAAATAAACCTCCAGACAATAGCCACTGCAACTAATGTGGTAACAACAGGCATAAAATATACCAGTCTGAATATTCCTTTGAATTTTATTAGTTTTGAATTAAGCATAATAGCAGCCGCCAAAGAAACGCATACTGAAAGAGGTCCGGCAAAAATCACAAAATAAAATGTGTTTGTAAGAGCAGTCCAGAATAATGGTTCATTCATTAATTGAATGTAATTTCTAAATCCAACAAAGCGTAAATAACCATAACTGCTAAGAGCATAGACATCAAAATCTGTAAAACTAATTATAAAAGCAGCAATAACCGGAATGAAAAAGAATATAAAAATAGATATCATAGCCGGAGCTAAAAACATATAAGCGGCACTACTATTTTC
>JAUZPC010000142.1 GCA_030706105.1 Bacteroidota bacterium
AGCCATACATTGCCATAAAAGCAGCTAAAACACCCGACTGTGTAGCCATTGGGTCAACTGTATTTTTCATCATTGTCAATTTACCTGCTGTTGGGGAGCCTATAGTATGGTTATGGCAGCCGCTAATTCCAATTGCATTAACCATCTGGTCTACTGTCAGTCCAAGAATTTTACCTGCAACTATTGGGGAAACAAATTGTGTTAATGCGGCATGGTGCCATTTCCTTTCCCTAATACCAGGGGTAGCAAATTCACATAACCTTTGCTCAAACTCATAAGCCAATACTATGGCCGTAATAACATCCTTCATTGAAGAATCAGTAAACTCAGCAGTATTAAATGCCGCCGGCATTAAGTCTGAGGGGTGAGATGGATCTTCTTTCCAGTATATGTCATTAAAATCTAAGGCTCTAATCATTAAGGAATTTATTAGCGCGGCATTTATCGCGGGTACTTTTTCTCCGGAACCAATTATAGTAGCTTCCTGTTTCCCTCCCATTGTAACATATATTTTCTTTAAAATATTTACATCTTTTGTCTTACTACCACCATATGCGCAGCCAATAGAGTCATAGATATATTCTTTAACTTTCTGAATTACCTCTTCCGGCAGATCTTCATACTTTAAATTAACAGCAAATTCTGAAATTTGTCTGGAGATTGATTTTTCCATAATGCCTCAGTTGGTTTTTATTATTTATTTAAAAGTACTAAGAAAAATTACAAGTAATTTGATAAAATTCAAAGAACTAAAATTATTAATTAAAAAAATATAGTATTTGATACGTTGAATATGGGTAGTTTGCCGGAGTGTAAATAATTGCTTATGTCTTTCATAAAAAAAAGCCCCGGAAAACGGGGCTTTTTAGAGATACTCTCAGTGTATGGTTATTTAACCAACATCATTTTCTTGGTAGTGTTAAAGTTATTCTTTCCATCAATTGAGCTTGCATGGATTGTATAAATATATACACCGCTTGATAAATTAGATGCGTCAAACTGTAGTTCATAATAATTTGCATCCTGAACCTGATTAACAAGCTCTTTTACCATCTGTCCAAGTGTATTGTAAATTGTTACTTTTACATTGCTTGTATAAGGTAAGGTATATCTTATCTTAGTGCTTGGATTGAACGGGTTGGGGAAGTTCTGATCCAATGAAAATACTGCAGGTGCTTCAATTTTAACTTCATTTGAAAGACTGTAGTATGCATAGGAGCCATCAAAATCAATCTGTTTAATCCTTACCTGATAAGTTCCAACCGGCAGATTCTTTTGAGTAAATGAGTAGCTCTGCCTTTCAGTTGTAGTACCTTTTCCCTGAATGAAACCTGATGTATTCCATCCATTATTTTTCTTTGATGTAGTGTTTCTGGTTTCGATCTGGAATCCTTTATTATTCTTTTCCGTAGCAGTTGACCAGTTAAGCATAAGTGTGTTTTTATCCGTATTAGCTGTTAATGTAACTAATTCAACCGGTATAACAGTTAATACTGTTTTAACATTGCTGTATGAAGACCTAAGATTAGCATTATATGCATAGACTCTATATGTATATAATGTTGTATCGGCAACAAGGGTGTCAACATATGCAGTTAAATTTCCGGGGATTGAATCTCTATATGCAAAACTACTTGTGCTTAAAGAATCACCCAGTTTTCTTTCAAGGACAAATCCAGTTTGGTTTGTAGCATTATTTGTCCAATTGATCTGAACTTTTTTGGGCAGATTGCTTATGGCATTTAAATTAGATGGTGCATTTACTTTAGGAGCCAAAATGATATCATCTACACCTGTACCATATGCGGCGGTTAATGCATCTGTAACATCTCTCCAACGTAGATGAACATTTGTTCCAGCGTAGGCAGATAAATCATAAACAACATTTGAATAGTTGCTCATCTGTGATGCAGCAGCTAAGAACCCCAAAGTTGACCAGCTTGTACCACCGTCAGTAGAAATTTCGCAGAAAGTTGTATCGTGACCTGCTATTTTGCTAATGTCATCATCTTTCCACCAAAAACTAACTGCATGGTTAGCAGGCAAATTGAATTGTGGGGTTATTAAATTTGCTGTACCTGTATGGCTATAAGTGACTTTTGCACTTCCTAGTCCAGAGTGGGTTTCTGTACCTCTGCTCCATAAACCTTCAGGATTTGAAAAACCTACAGGAGGGAACAAAGTACCGTCAAATGATTGAGAATATGGATATGAAGATACTACTAATGGGTTTACGGTTAAAACACCGGATACGTAATTTGTACTATCCCAGAAGTTTCCTCCTCCGGCACTATAAGCTCCATATGTAAAGGCGCTTCCGCTTACTTGCCAGCGGCTTGCATAATAATATGTTCCGGGTGCTAGTGCATATCCTATTTTACCCATAAATTCGTCATTATTTCCAGCTTGAACATTGAAAGTTGCCGGTGTCCATGAAGTCCATGTATTTGGGTTAGTATTTGTAGGACTTACACCAATCCAAACTGAAATTCCTGCGCCTGGTCCCGGATCCGGGGTTAGTCCATCTTTCCATCCCTGGGTATATACTGTTAGTGTATCTCCTTGGGTGGTGGTAGCTGTTGCAGGCCATTGCAGGTTACACCAGGTCATTGGAGTTATTAGAGCTCCGACAAATACATTGTCGAAATCTACATAATAATCACCACTAACATATCCTGATTCAAGCTTAATCTGAATGGTTTTGCCGGAGAAAGCGGATAAGTTATACATTTTATTTGCATAGCTTAATGAAGCAACGTGATTTGGCTTTGTAATTGAATCAATAATTGTAAAGGTCGCACCAAAATCAGTACTTGCCTTGATGTATATTTTAACTAATGAGTCAGGGGTAGGAGTTAAAGGATAACTGGTATAGTTAACTACTCTATAGTCAAATTTTAATTTACTATCTGCCGTAGCACTAAAGAATGGTAAGAAAGCACCATATCCTATATGAGCAGTACTGTATATATTTCTGCTCAATCTTTTGCTGTTATCTGTACCGCCTGTGCCGAAAACAGTAAATTGTCCTGTCCAGCCAACTGGTAAAGTGGTGGTTACAGTATCAAAGTTTTCGTTGATTGTTGTATAAGGAGCATATGCTGTTCCGCTTAGAGCGGAGTTGCTGGGGCTGCCTGTTAAACTATGAGCAACAGTTAAACTGGCACTCTTTGTCCCAACCAATGTTGGTGCAAATTTAACATATACTTTTGCACTTTGTCCTGCTGTTAAACTAATTGGATACGTATTTGAATCTAATTTAACAAACTGTGAATTATCCGTACCGGTAATACTACTGGAATTAATAGTTAAAGTACCAACGCCGGTGTTTTTTACTGTGAATGCTGTGTACGGCGATGTTTGGCCAACTACTAAAGTTCCAAAAGACGAAGAAGTAGGCGTAATTGAATAAACAGGGTCGGTCGGTATTGAAAAAGTGAATCTTAAATTAACAGGCTTAACGGTTGAGGATAATGTGCAAGTACTGCTGATTGTTGAACCTGCAGTTGTAAGTCCCCAATTTGTAGTGGTAGTTCTGTTATTGTAGTCAGTTGATGAAATACCTTTTAAGCCAACCTGAGGAGTCTTACTGGTTGTACTTTTAACATTATTTCCATAAACAAATTCTATTTTATTAGAGGTCTCGTAGAGCCTGATTTGGAAATTAAGAGTATCACCAACATTAGCACTGCCATAATACCTGTAATTCTTCCATTGAATTACATATACTCTGTTAGGTGCAGTTCCTAATAATTTAGTACCTATTTCAGAGCCTGTCTGACCTTGCAAATCACCTCCCAAAGGGGAGATCAGATTAAGGTATGAACTGCTGATTGGTGAGCTTGATGATGTAACTGTTGCCCCCATACCTATAAAGCCATTTGAAGCAATGCTGACTTTTGTGTAAGCAGTGCCGGCGTATGTAAAGGAAAAACCTAAATCCAGGTTGTTGAAAACCTGCTCATCGTTGGAGGTGGTTCCATATATAGAATCAGGAACTACCGGGGAGTATGTTGTACTATCTGTCTGAAATATATATCCGGCTATTTGTGCCTGGGAAATGTTTGCCGCGAACAAAACAAACAGTAGTAATAAGAATGGTATCCGTTTATTTAGGAGACCTAAGGAACTGTAAAGATTCAGGGACATATCTACCTCGTTTTATATGAATAAATATTCTTGTTAGCTTATGGTTCAATAAACTTTAATATTTTGTTAAGGAGAATAAATTCACCGGTGAAACAGTTTCTATCAACTATCCGTACTAAATAACCTAAAAATTGCATCTTACGATACAAATATTTCTGCAAATGTAAAAGAAAATTGTATTAAATCAAAATAATAAAACTTTGTTATCGTTTGTAAGATGTATTATCTGTTGCTTTTCTGAAAGTCTGAATAACCCTAAAATGATGATGTTTTTTAAAAAATTGTTGATAATATTTATATGCATTTTGTTACCTGTTTTGATATAAATTTTGTTATTATCTTTTATTTTTATATTATTAATTTTCAGTAAGTAGAAAGATCAAATGCTTTCAAAGGCAACATCGGATAAAACAATCTTATCTGTATCTCAAATTACCGGTTTAATAAAAAGGAACCTGGAAGATGAATACAGTAATATAACAGTGATGGGAGAATTGTCCGGTTTTAAACCGCATAACTCCGGCCATTGGTATTTTAATCTTAAGGATTCTGATGCAATTATTAGTTGCTGTATGTGGCGAAGTCTTAATACTCAGGTCTTTTTTAAGCCTCAAGATGGTATGAAAGTTATTGTTACAGGCCGTATCACTGTGTATCCTCCAAGAGGTAATTATCAGATTGATATACGTACTATAAAACCCGCTGGATCGGGTGAACTCCAGGCTGCTTTTGAAGAACTAAAATCAAAGCTTTTTCAAGAAGGGCTTTTTGATGATATCAATAAAAAGAAAATTCCTGAGTTTCCTGAAAAAATTGCACTCATTACTGCTATTGATGGGGCCGCATTAAAAGATATGCTTAGTATTGCTGAACGCAGGTACCCTCTGGTTGAGCTTTTTACAATTTCTACTAAAGTACAGGGTGCTGGTGCTGCTAACGAAATTGCTGCTAATATAAATTATATTAATAAATTAAAAGACATAGATTTAATAATAGTTGGCAGAGGCGGCGGATCTATTGAAGACTTGTGGGCTTTTAATGAAGAAATAGTTGCCAGAGCAATTTTCAATTCTGTTATTCCTGTTATTTCTGCTGTCGGGCATGAGATAGACTTTACAATTGCTGATTTTGTTGCCGACTTGCGTGCTCCTACACCATCTGCAGCTATGGAATTGGCTACTCCTGATATGAATGATTTGCTTAGCTCTCTGGGCTCTTTCAATCAAGAGGCAACTCAATCCATTAAAAGTATTGTCGCTGCCAAACGAAACCGCCTAAAAAATTGTGTTGTTTCATATGGATTTAGGAGACCTGAGGATATTGTAAAAAGAAGATATCAGGATATAGATAATATTGTTTTTAGAATTGATAACGGAATAAAATTTAGAGTTAGCTCAACAAAAAATAAACTTGCTGTACTAATTGAGACTCTTAAGATGCATGATATACAAAAAATACTGGATAAAGGTTTTGTCTTAATAAAGCAAAATTCCAAATTTATTAGAAGATTTACTGCTTTTAATAAAATGTCGCCATTTATAATTAAATTTGCAGATAACGAAATTGAAATTAATAAAAATTCTTTTAAGCAGGATGAATAATGAAAAAAAATGAGCTCAATTTTGAGAAAAAATTAAAAAGACTTGAGGAAATTTCTGTTCTTCTGGAAAATGAAGAAATTGATTTGGATAAAGCTATTGAACTGTATGAAGAAGGTTTAGCGTTATCGAAAGAATGCTCAGAAAGACTGAAAACTGCTGAATTAAGAATAAATGAACTTAAAAAGAACTCTCTTGATATGAATTCAAATCTGATAACTGATTAGAGAAAAGAGTATATTAAGAATTATGAACGAAGAAAAAAAATATAGCGTTTTAAACAAAATAAATACACCTGCAGACATCAGACTACTGGATCCGACGGATCTGAAGACATTATGTGCTGATATAAGGGAATATCTAATAGATACTATATCTACTACCGGCGGACATTTTGGCGGTGGTCTGGGTACTGTTGAGTTAACAGTTGCTTTACATAAGGTGTTTGATACTCCTAATGATTTAATTGTCTGGGATACAGGACATCAAGCTTATCCTCACAAAATTGTTACCGGTAGAAAAGAAGCATTAAAAACAATTAGGCAGTTAAATGGAATTAGCGGATTCCTTAAACGTTCCGAAAGTGAATATGACGCTTTTGGGGCGGGACATGCTTCAACTTCTATCTCGGCCGCATTAGGTATGTCAATTGGCGCTAAATTAAATAACCAAAATAAAAAGGTTATTGCTGTTATTGGCGATGGTGCCATGACCGGTGGAATGGCGTATGAGGCTATGAACAACTCCGGTGTTACTAAAGCTGATTTAATTGTTGTTCTTAATGATAATAACATGTCTATTGCTCCAAATGTTTGGCAAATTTCTAATTATTTTACTGAGATGATTGCCCACCCTGACTATAATAAATTTAAGGGACAAATTTGGGATCTTACAGGTAAATTGGATTCTTTTGGTGACAGGCTTAGGAAAATTGCTGTTAGAGTTGAAAATGGCATTAAAGCAATAGTTACTCCGGGGATGCTTTTTGAAGCATTAGGGTTTAGATATTTTGGACCTGTAAATGGGCATAATGTTCAGCAGTTAGTTAAAATTTTTGAAAAAGTCAAAAACCTTAGAGGACCTATTCTTGTCCATTCGCTTTCACAAAAAGGAAAAGGATATGCCCCTGCAGAAGAAGATGTACAGCATTTACACGCGGCATCTCCTTTTGATAAACATACTGGTAAAGCTATTAAAAAGGCTTCTACTGTTCCTTCTTATACTTCTATTTTCGGAAAGGCACTTGTTGAAATAGTCAGGGATAACCCAAAAGTCGTGGGAATAACTGCCGCTATGCCGGATGGAACTGGTCTGGAC
>JAUZPC010000143.1 GCA_030706105.1 Bacteroidota bacterium
ATAGTAACTTTTTATCATATTTTTTATAAATCCAGTAACTTAATAAACCTGCAAATGGGATAATTATAAATATTATATAATTGTGCATCTGCAAGAAACTTTCTACGTCCTTTAGAAAGAATGGGAATATCATCGCTCCAATAAAGAACAAATAATTTTTTATAATTGCAAAAAAAGAAATATATGCGTGCGCTTCCTGGTTTGTAAAAACATTGTTATTAAAAGAAATAATCCGAAAGGCAATAAATGAAAAAGTTAATATTGCATATGGCATAAAGTCTGACAACGCTTTTTTAATGCCATTTTTTTTATTTAAATAAAATGAGACTAAAAAAATCACAAACGGGAAGCTGAAAGCCATCTCTTTTGACATCAATGCTGCAAGAAAGCTAATAAGAGATAGAACGCCCCATTGTCCTTTCTTTAAAAATAAAAGAAGTGCAAGGAGATAAAAAGATAAGAAAACTCTTTCAAATAACGCAGTATGCCAAATTACTGCATAATTGTTTATTGGATGAAGTAAAAAGAATATAGCAGCCCAAAAAGAAATTGCTTTCCTATGGGGAGTCGTTCGGAAAATATATAAACCGGTTAAAAACAACAGTATCCCATTTATTGCATTTAAAACAGCATTTATTACTCTATAACCCGGAGTATAATACTTTATTGCCAGAGTAATAAATCCAGAGATAACATCCCCGAGCGGGCGATAATACACACCGTCAAATTCCTGTTTACCACACAAAGATATTAAATTATCTACAGTTTTAATTTCAGTACGCTGAATGAATGCAATCTCATCATTATTGAATGAGACTGTAAAAGAAAAAGAATAGATAATTATACCCGTAAAAAATACAATTAACGCTAAATGGCTTATTCTAAATTCTTTTTCAAAGACAGATGACATTAAATTTAATCTATCTTCTTTAATAAGGATATCATTTCTAAAGCAGTTTGAGCACAATCAACTCCCTTATTACTCTCCCCGCCCGATCTTTCCAATGCTTGTTTAATAGTATTAGTAGTAAGCACACCAAATATAACGGGGACCCCATACTTAAGAGAGGTATTTAAGATACCGTTTGCAGCAGCAGCCGAGACAAAATCAAAATGGGGAGTCTCACCTTTAATCACTGCCCCCAAACCAATAATTGCATCATACTTTTTAAGAGAAGCAAGTTTCTCGGCAGCTAATGGAATTTCAAAAGCACCTGGGACCTGATATATTTTTATTTTATCCTCAGATATTTCTTTACTCAAAAGAAAATCCCATGCACCTTTTAATAATTTATCAGTAATTATTTCATTGAATCTACTGACAACTATAGCAATATTAATGTCTTTCTCTTCTAAACTGCCTTTAATAATATTCATAACTTTAATTTTAATTAATAATTTGTAAAAATACCATTTACATAAGCAAAAAAAAAGACAAGAATGGGCATCTAATTCATACTAAAATGAGATTATTTCCACTAATTTTAGGCAATTGATATTCCTGATAAAGAGAATCCTTTTACAAAAAATGAAATTCAATTATCCCGTCCATTCATTTTAATTGACTTTTTTTTATCTTTGCTGTCTGAAAATATAGTTTTATCTGGAACAATATTTGCGACAATAGAAATGGATCAGTAAGCGATCAGATAAGATATGTGAAATATTCGCTGTCCGGTTTACTTGATAATGTTTATTATAGCATTCTTACTAATTAACAGTTATAGACAAAATTTCTAGGTCTGAAGGTAATAATGATGAATGACAATCTGCCGTCTGAGCTAAAGCACATTGTGTTTATTGGGAGAAAGAATGTTGGAAAATCTGCCTTAATAAATGCTTTCGCAGGTCAAGATCTGTCAATTGTTAGTGATGTTCCGGGCACCACAACAGATCCGGTGAAAAAATTAATTGAACTTTTACCTTATGGAGCTGTAGTATTGGTAGATACCGCAGGCATCGATAACATAAACGATTTAGGCGGTAAAAGAATAAGTAAAACGATGAAAATTCTTTCTTCTGCGAATTTTGCCATTGTCGTTTTAGACGCAAGGGAAAGACTTTCAAAAGAAGAAATTGAACTTTTTGTTTATTTAAATAAAATAAAACTGCCTTTTGTAATTGCCGTAAATAAAATTGAATATGGAATAAATCCAGATTTATTAAGAGATATCAAGGAATTAAAAGCTATTCACTTTGAAATTTCTGTTAAAGAGGAAGTGGGCCTTGATATTCTAAAGTCCAAGATAATACGTTTGTTACCATACAATAAAGAGACACCTTTAATAAAAGATCTGGTTAAGCAAGGTGATATAATTATATTTGTAGTACCGCAGGAATTAGAGACTCCGGAGGGCGGTCTTATTCCCCCTCAAATTCAGGCAGTTAAAGAAGCTCTTGACAAACAGACTATTGTTATTGTAACTAAAGAAAGCGAATTACAGTCTGCACTAAACAAGCTCTCAGTTCAGCCTAGTTTAGTGGTTTCAGACAGTAGAACAATTATACGAGTTTTAAATGAAGTTCCGGAAGGCATTAAGCTTACTACTTTTTCTATCTTATTAGCCAGACAGAAAGGTGATTTAAGCTCGTTTATTCAAGGTCTGAAGCAAGTTGATAAACTTCAAAATGGAGATAAAATTCTGATTGCCGAAGCTTGTCTGGAACATCCTTTGGGAGATGACATTGGCAGAATTAAAATACCAATGTGGCTGAAACAATACACAAAAAAAGACTTGGATATAGAGGTTAAATCCGGAGCGGAACTCCCGGACAATTTGGCTGATTATCGTTTAATTATACATTGCGGCGGATGCATGCTGGCAAGGAGTACTATGATTTCCAGATTAAAATTAGCTGCCCTGATGGATATTCCGGTGGTTAATTATGGTATCTTAATTTCATACATTCACGGCGCAATCCCAAGAGCTTTATTACCTTTTAAAGAGGCCATAAACGCTTTTAATAATTACTAATTTTTATCAATATAATTTAGGAAGTGAGCAGTACTTGACAGAAAAAGAGTTTATACAAAAATGGGCTCAAAAGATTTACGATGAAGAAATAATTGTTTTCCCTTTTGAAAAAGCCGACGGAAGCACATATACTGAAGAAATACATTTGCCCCAAAAAAATCTTATGATCGGAAGCAGTTTCTTTGATAATTACGAAATTATTACCCCGCTAGGGGATACTGTATATCAGGCAGAAGACTATGACCAGGCAAAATTTATTGTCTATGCCAGCAGAACCAGGCCTGAAAGTATATCAATTCCTTTAAACAAGAATCAGGTTAAGGAAATACTTACCACCTATGAAGCACAAGTAGATACTCTGTTTAAAAATATCTTAAAAGATTTTAGAAGAGAATTACCTCAGGGTATTGACGGAACAGAAACAGCAAACAGTGTTTTTAGGCTGGCAAATATTGTAAGATACTAACCAACTCAATTGCTTTTGTAATTTGAAACCCGGTTAAGTCAGTTCTATTAGAGCTACAACTTGTCTTTTCAATCTTTATTGGATAATTAAAGAAAAAGCCCGTAAACAACTTACGGGCCTTTTTCTTATAATAAAGTTTTAGCTAATTATTTACTGTTTCTTTTAGAAAAATTTTCTGCAATTCTCTCGGTTTTCTGTCTTTGCCTGCCCCTTTATGGTAAGCATAACCGGCAATTAGAGGCATTGCTATAGTAGCTTCGGCATAAACCATTTGCTCATAAGTAGTTTCAACCTTGCCCCATGAAGATGCTTCTTTTAAAGTAGAACTCGAAAGTGCTCCGTCTCTAACATCCGCAACAGTTATTTGGACAGCATACTTATGCATTGCAGCTTCACCGTCTAAGATATCAGCAGCTACCACAATATCCTGAGTAAAGTTTTTAGGTACGCCGCCGCCAATCATAAAGATTCCGGTCTCTTTTGCAAATTGTTTAACCTTGGTAAGTTCAAGAAAATCCATAGCAGAATCGATCGAAACGTGACTTACTGGATTTTTTGTCTGATGCTGAATAAAGCCGAATCCTGCCGAGCAGTCTGAAAATGCAGGTACAAAGATTGGAATATTCTTTTTATATGCTGTATATACGACGGAGTCATCAACTTTTGGCCCGCCGTTTTTATCTAAATACTTACCCATTTCATAAATAATCTCACGTGAAGAATAAGGACGATGTTCTAAAGATTCTATGATCTCAAACATTGTATCATCGCAGACTCTTAATTCATCTTCATCAATAAACGTATCATAAATTCTATCAATTGCTAATTCTCTTAATACATTATCATCACTTTGAGGAGTACCGATATAGTGTTTAAATCCTAATGCCTCAAAGAAATCCTGGTCAACCATTAAAGCACCGGTGGAAACAATTGCATCAACCATATTATTATTAATCAAATCAAAAACAACTTTTTTTAGTCCTGCACTAAAAATACTGCCGGCCAATGTAAGTATAACTCCGCATTTTTCATCTCTAACCATCATTTCAAAAATCTGGGCTGCACGGTTAAGATCCCTGGCAGAAAAAGCCATCTTAGCCATAGCATCTACCATAGGAACTACATTGTATTTTTTTATATCAATATGTTCAATAACATCTTTTAAGAAATCTTTTTTATTGGGCATTTTATCTCCTTGTATTTTGCATTTTAATAAGCCCAAAGATAATAATAATTAACAAAAAATGATGTACTATAATTATGAGACCGGTTTAATTACCGGTCAAATTATCTATCAGGAAATCTTTAAATGCAAACAAATCAAAATTTTTCTTAATTTTGTTTTATTAATAATCAAAAATATTTACTTTATATACAGGCAATTAGATGCAAGACTCAGCTTTTAAATACCGTTGGTTCGTAAAAGAGGATTTTAACGGATTCTTCGGTTTAATGTTTGATAATATTACTGTAATGTCCTTTCTTAGCGGGCTTCTTATTTTTGTATTCCAATATCCGGCAGAAATTGTATATTCCAAAATGCTGCCCGGCACAGCTTTAGGTGTTTTAGTAGGCGACGTTATTTATACTATTATGGCATTTAAATTGGCTAAGCGAACAAAGAATAACAATGTTACCGCCATGCCGCTCGGACTTGATACCCCATCAACAATTGGTATTACTTTAACTGTTCTTGGACCCGCGTTTATTTACTTAAAAGGAAAGGGTATGAGTCCTTCTGATGCCGCTATGATGACATGGTACATCGGTATGGCTACAATGGTGCTTATTGGAATTATAAAATTGATTTTTTCTTTTATTGGCGGCTGGATTCAAAAAATTGTTCCTCAGGCAGGTCTCTTGGGTAGTTTGGCAGGTATTGGATTGGCATTAATCGGTTTTGTACCTTTAGTCGATGTTTTCGGAATGCCGGTTATTGGGCTGCTTTCTCTTGGGTTAATTCTTTACACGCTTGTTGCAAAAATTGACCTGCCAAAGAAATTTCCCGGTGTTTTTGCAGCTATTCTTTTCGGAACTATTTTGTACTATATATTAGCCCCGTTAAATTTATTAGGGGTTCCTTTTTCGCCTCCATCTTCCCCCTTACATTTTGGATTTCCTATTCCTACTTTAGGGTTTATTAATGGTTTTGGGGAGGCGCTAAGATACCTGCCAATTGCTTTTCCTTTTGCCATATTAACAATTGTGGGTGGTATAAACACAACAGAAAGTGCAAAAGTTGCCGGAGATGACTACAATACAAGGAACATTTTATTAACAGAAGCTATTTCTACATTGATTGCAGGAATATTTGGCGGTGTTGCACAGACTACCCCTTATATTGGACAACCTGCATATAAAGAGATGGGCAGCAGAGCAGGATATACTCTTTTAACAGGTGTGTTTATCGGCCTGGGCGGGATTTTGGGTTATACTTCCTTTATTATTGAATTGATTCCGCGAGCTATTTTAGCACCTATCCTAATATTTGTTGCATTAGATATAATTGTACAGGCATTTATTGCAAGCCCTAAAAAGCATGCTCCGGCTGTTGCCTTTGCATTCTTCCCAATTGTAGCGCGCTTGCTGCAAATTAAGCTCTCCAACACAGATTGGGTACCGTTAGAAAATTTTAACAAAGCTATAGTTGCCACCGGTAAAAGTTTACCGGAAATGTTAGTTACCGTAGCGCTTGGAAACGGATTTATATTAACAGCCATGCTCTGGGGTGGATTTTTGGCTACAATGATTGATAGGCAGCTTAAAAAGTGTTCTGCTTTTTTGGTACTGATAGCAGTATTAACTTTCTTTGGGTTAATACACTCAGCATTACCTGAAGGCAGTATGTATTTACCATGGACGTTACCCATAAGCTTGCAGGCTGTGCCCTACCAATTTACAGCGGGTTATTTAGTCCTTGCATTGATGATCTTTGGTTTATCTTACACAATTAAGGGACAAGAAGTAATACCCGGTTAAAATTTTATAAAAAAAGCCCCTCGTGTAAGAGGGGCTTTTTTTTATTATATAAAAGAATTAAATAAACAAAGGGGCAAGTACTAATGTTAATGTGCTTAACAACTTTATTAACACATGCAAAGATGGTCCGGCAGTATCTTTAAAAGGATCGCCGACAGTATCTCCTACTACTGCTGCTTTATGAGGTTCAGATCTCTTGCCTCCATACATGCCTGTTTCGATATATTTTTTTGCATTATCCCAGGCACCTCCGCCATTATTCAAGAATAAAGCCATGAGAATACCACTAATTGTTGCAATCATCAGGAATCCACCAATTACTTCCGGACCGGAAGCTGATAACGCTTGATTTGGTGAGAAATTATAAATTACTTTAAAAACAAGCCCTACTGCAAGAGTCATACCTACAACAAGAAGACCGGGTAGAACCATTTTCCGTAATGCAGCTTTTGTAGCAATATCAACACACTGCCCATAATCAGGCTTTGAAGTACCCTTCATAATCCCCGGGTCATTCTTAAACTGTTCCCGCACATTATTTATAATTGCGTATGCAGCTTTGCCAACGGCTTTAATTGCAAAAGAAGA
>JAUZPC010000144.1 GCA_030706105.1 Bacteroidota bacterium
ATCTACACCAATACATATATTCAAAAATACGCAAAACAATAACTTAAGTCAAATGCTGACATTGTTTCTGTTGTCTGAACCTTGATAGAATATCCGATTCCGGATTTTCCTGATTTATATGGATAGGAAGAATTGTACCGTGGCTAAAAACGGAGAGCTGCCTAGCTATTATTTCCCTGCTAAATAAATCTAGTGGCAAATTATTATTTTCACTCCGAGTTGAATAATTTCATATAATATAATTTATATAAGTCCGGATCCCCCTGTCCCCCTTAAGAAGGGGGAAAGGCGGACACTCATACAGCTATATTAAGTTTAACTTTTAGGGCAAATTACGTTATTTTCTGCCTCTGCCATTGCCTCTTTCTTTTTTATCCCTGTTGTCATTCCCTCTATTTTCTTTATTCCTGCCATTACCATTACTTCCTTTATCCCAGCCCTTATGATTCCCATTGTCGTGTCTTTGTTCCATAACGCGGTTGTTATTTCCGGGATGGTTCGGCCTTTCAAAAGATCTTGACTTCCGGTTGTCGCGAATCAGCTGCTGATCATGCATACCTTTAAATGACGAGTATTTGCCTCGATAGGTTTCATGATGCCTCCAGGGCTCCCGTTCATTCACTACTACTTTATGAGAATTGTATAAGTCATAATGTCTATAGCGTGCAGGTAGGGATGATCTATAAATCCAGCGTCCGCCTTCAAAGTAATAATATCGATGGCGCGGGACACTGTAATAAACTTCAATATCAGGCAAGTAATAATATTCAACATAATCATAACCCGCAGGGCCCCAAGCCGGCTGACGATTCAGGTTGAAGTTTAGATTAAGATTTACTTGCGCATTTAAAGCACTCGTTAAGAAAAGTGCTACTATTAATGCATATAGATAACGCATAATGCTTTTCCTTTTTTTTATTTTATCATACCATTTAGTTAACTTAATTTTACAGATAATTGTTCCATTAGCGGATATGCTATTCATTCACTTTTTACTTATCTCTAAGAAAGTAAACGCAATAGGGTCAGTACAATTATTGCAAAGATGGATGAACAATTTATTCTTTACTAAAGTGTTTATATCTTCTCCAAAAGCATTATAATATGAATATTCTTAGGGGGTTT
This sequence comes from Bacteroidota bacterium, assembly GCA_030706105.1. Taxonomy (GTDB): domain Bacteria; phylum Bacteroidota; class Ignavibacteria; order Ignavibacteriales; family Ignavibacteriaceae; genus JAUZPC01. Next base: position 1,126 of record JAUZPC010000144.1, read on the forward strand.
TTGAAACGAAAGGAATACACACTATAGAAGACAGCTATCTTTAATAATTAGAACTACAGTTTAATATAAGCTTAAATAGCTATTAAAAGTGTGCGAATAGGTCATTACGCTGTCTGAACCCTGATTAAAGGATTTACTTGATTTACATGATTTTAGCTTCAAATTAAGATGCTCTTTTTTCCTAATCTAGTAAATCCTTTAATCGTGGGAATTTTGTCTGAACCTTGATTCGCCTGATTTACCTGATTAACTTGATTTTAGCTTCAGGTTCTCATTTCCTGATCATGGCCATCCTTTAATCAAGTTAATCAGGGTTCAAGACAAGTAGTCAAGGTTCAAGAGCAAGTTACTCCATACTTTTTCTTACAATGCTTACGGGGTGTTTAACTTTAACATTTACGTTAAATTTTTCAGCTCCGTAAATCAACTGTAAAATGCAGCCCGGATTTGCAGCCAATACTGTATCGGCTCCGGTATTCCTGATGTTTTCCATTTTCTTTTGAAGTATCTTCATGGAGTCATCATATCTCATAATATTATAAACCCCTGCACTGCCGCAGCACCAGGATGCTTCGGTTAATGGAGTATTCTTCAATCCGGGAATTGCATTTAACACGCTGCGCGGCTGCTCTGTAATTTTTTGCGTATGTACTAAATGACAGGCATCGTGGTATGTTACGCTTTCATTTACCGGGTTTAATTTAAATGAGCTTAAGTTCTCATACAGGAATTCCGAAACATCCTTCACTTTTGAAGAGAATAATTTTGCTTTTTCTGCATAGGCCGGATCATCAGCAAGCACGTGACCGTATTCTTTCATAAAGGCACCGCATCCGGCTGAGTTTGAAACCAGATAATCATACTCATACCTGCCAAAAGAATCAATGTTCTTTTTAGCTAATTCTTTTGCAGTTTCCATATCTCCGTTATGAGCATGGATGGAACCGCAGCACACCTGGTCTTTTGGGGTATATACAACACTTCCGCATTTTTTAAGTACTTCAACAGTATCAACATTTATGTCAGCAAAGCCCACATCCATTACACAACCGAAAAGAAATGCTGTTTTGAACTTCTGCTCCGTAACAGGATTTTCAACTTCCTTTATTATACTGCTGCTAAATTTTGTATTTATTGTAGGGGCAAGCTTATCCATTTCACCAAGTTTAGGCAGAATGGCACCAAACAGCCCTGATTTATGCAAAAAGCTTTTTATTGTTTTCTGATAGATCAAAAGAAAACCGGCAGCGATGTTTAACACGCCTTTATATTTTAACAAGTATTTTAATGCAAAAGATTTTAATGCCTGCCCCCACCAGGTTGAAAATCCAGCATGTTCCACTTCTACCCTTGCAGCTTCCACCATCTGCCCATAATGAACACCTGCAGGGCAGGCAGTTTCGCAAGCCTGACAGTCCAGGCAGAAATCCATTTCCTCAGCAAATGTAGGGGATATTTCCATTTCTCCGCGCGCAACCGCTTTAATCATTTTAATTCTTCCACGCGGAGAAGAACGCTCAACCTTTGTTAAGTTGTAAGTAGGGCAAGTGGCAAGACACATACCACAATGGATGCACTGTGAAAGCACATCATCATTGGGAAGTACATTTAATAATTTTTTATTTACACTCATTTTATAAAATTTCTAAATTAGCAAAATATGGATCAATGCATATGGAAATCTTTTATCTGATTTCTATTCCGTGGGAGACTGCCTTCGCATTTAGGGCCTATGTCAAATATTTTACCGGGATTAATAATATTATTTTCGTCAATAGCAGATTTTATCTGCTTCATCATGGTCATTCCCGGTATGCCTGCTAAACCTTCAAGAAATTGCTTTTTACCAAGACCCGTACCATGCTCGCCGGTTATGGTTCCGCCAAGCTTAATTGCTTCGTTAAAGATAAAATCAAATGCCCTGTGAGATTTTTCCAATTCTGCTTTATCCCTTTCATCTGTAAGGCAGGTAGGATGCAGATTACCATCGCCGGCGTGGCCAAAATTTCCAATCACGACGTCATTTTTTCTGGCAGCCTCAATTATCTTTTCCATCATTACCGGCAATTCGCTTCTCGGTACGGTTGCATCTTCAAGAATAGTGGTAGGACTTTTGCGTGCTAATGCACTAAATGCCGTTCTTCTGGCAGTTTTTAAAATATTTGCCTGTGCTTCATTTGTAGCAACTTTTACTTCAGAAGCTTTGTTTTTCTTAAGAATGCCTGAAATTATATCAGCTTCTTCCTGCACTCCCGACCCTTTTCCATCAACTTCAAGTATAAGCATTGCCTGGGCATTACGCGGCAGCCCTATATGTGTATAATCTTCAACGCAGTTAATAGTAGTGTTGTCAAGAAACTCCATCATAGAAGGAGTGACGTGTGCAGCAATGATATCGGAAACTGATTGTGCAGAATCTATTAACCTGTCATAATAAGCCAACAAAGTAATAGTACTTGCCGGCTTGGGAATCAGCTTTAGTAAGATTTTAGTAATAACGCCTAATGTACCTTCACTGCCTACAATAAAATCCTTCAGGTTGTAACCTGCAACATCTTTAACATTTTTACCGCCTGTTTTTAAGAAATCACCATTTGGCAAAATCATTTCAATGCCCATAACGTAATTCTTAGTTACGCCATATTTAAGACCTCTTAAACCGCCGGCATTATTTGCAACATTTCCGCCAAGTGTACTTACATTCATGCTTCCGGGATCCGGTGGATAAAATAGTCCGGTATTTTCAACGGCAAGTTGAAAATCTCCTGTAATAACTCCGGGCTGCACCCAGGCAGCTAAATTATTTTGATCTATCTCAAGAATTTTATTCCATCGAGTCATTACTACTACAACAGAATTATCAACAGGTACAGAACCGCCGCTCAAGCCGGTGCCGGAACCCCTTGGAACGATGTTAAACTTCTCCTGATTTGCCAATTTAACCAACTTTGAGATTTGTTCTTCATCTTCAGGAAAAACTATTGCTTCAGGCAGCTTCTGAAATTCAGCAGTTGCATCATAAGAATATACCAGTTTGTCTTCGGGAGAATCAAAATAATTCTTTCCGCTTACAATTTCTTTAATTTTTTCTTTTACTTGTGTATTCATATTAGTAGATATTATTTCTTTTTTTATGGAGTAAATTACTTAATATTAGATTAAAGATAAAGAGTAAATTTAAAGAAATAATTGTATTTATCCCCTGTAAATGCTTGTAAAATCACTTGTTTTCTTATTTTGACCGTTGTAACTCCATCCCTCATTGCTGAAATTTATTATTTATAGTATATTGTGAGGTATGGTTCATTCAATTTGTAATGCTTTAGCTATTTTTAGTTGATAATAGTGAGGTTGAATTGGCGGTTCCGTTAAAGATTCGTTTTCTGCCGGTTTATGCTCTGGTTTTTTTAATTTTTATCGCTGCCATAATTAATCTTTTTAATAAATCTGGCATGCCGTTTTCCCTAACCGCAGTTAATGGAGTACTTATAGCAAGCAACAGTGAACAAGGAATACCTCCTAACGGTTCCTTAATTACTGGAATAGATAATAAGCACTTTACTGGATTTGAACAGCTTGAACTTTATCTTGACAGTAAAAACATTGCTAATGAACTTTATATAAATTACACTTATGCCGGCTCAAATTACTCGCAAAAAATACACCTTACATCATACTATTCATTTTTTGAAATTGCCTCGCAAATTGTTAGCTGTTTATTATTCTTCCTACTGGGGACATTTGTAATAATTAAAGGTCCTGAAGGACGGGCCACAGTGTTATACCATTGGGCATGCTTTCTAACCGGAATTGTAATTATCACTACACCTGCTAATTACAGCAGTTCTTTCCTTTTCAGCGGATATGCTCTAAGGTTTATTTTCCATTTCAGCTATGCTTTTATTCCTGTCCTTTTCCTCCATTTTGCTTTTATTTTTCCAATTGAAAGGAAGTCTGAAATAGATATATTCCTTAAGAGTGCATATTGTATAGCAGGCCTTTTTGGACTTTTACTTAATTATTTTTTCCTTCATTCAGTTATTTCATTTAACGAAACAAGAGCAGATTTATTTATTGATTTTTACAATATTTTCAGATTGTATATTATTGTTACCCTTCTTGCTTCTATAATAACATTTATCTATTCATTTATTACCTGTAATAATGTAAGTGATAAAAAGAAACTAAAATGGATTTTATATGGTTTTATTGCCGGCCCAGGCTCTTATCTTGTTTTTTGGGTACTTTCGCTTTTATTATTTTCAAAAGGCATGTTACCAGAGGCCGTTATAAATATCTTGCTGGCGGCTGTACCTCTTACCACTGCCATTGCAATTGTAAAATATCATTTCCTGGATATTGACTTAATTATAAATAAAAGTATTGTCTATATTATTGTCATTACCTTTTTCATAAGTATATATATTGTTTTGCTCAGCACAATATCTTTTATTATTAATCTGGAGCAAAAAATTATAGTAGTAGTTTCTGGTACTATTATAGGATTATTATTTCAGCCCGCAAAATCAAGGATTCAGATAATTGTTGATAAAAAATTTTTCCGGATACAATATAATTTCAGGACTGCCCTTTCGATTATTTTAAATCAAATTAAGCTCTCAAATACAATTGAAGAACTTTCCGAAAAAGTAATTGATTGTTTTGAAAACATTATACCTGTAAATCCTTTGCTTTTCATTTCACTGGACAACGCCGATTCAAAAATTAAAGTAATTAACCGGAATTACTTTAACGGCAAAATGTTCATTGTTGAAAAATTTATTAAACAAATTGCCGGAGATAATTTTGATAAACCATATGCACTTAAGGAAAAAACAGAACCTAATATACTTACTAATCTACTGCCCAAGTCTTTTTACAAAGAAACAGATTTGTGCTTAATAGTGCCGATACTGTCAGATAAAAATAAAGTAATAGGTGTTATTGCACTGGGAGAAAAGAAATCGGGCAAACCTTATTCTCTGGAGGATGTTGAACTTATTTTACAGGTTGCCGCTGATTGTTCTTTTATTTTGCAGAGGATCTATCTCCAAAATGAACTAATAAGAAAAACACTTGAGGCACAAAATCTTGAAGAATTATATAAACTGAAATCTTTTTTTGTTGCGGCTGTTTCTCATGATCTTAAATCCCCCTTAACAGCAATAAAAATGTATACAGATTTTTTAAAAGATGACCCTTCCTATTCTGACAAAAAGAAAGAGTATGTTACTGTAATTGAAGAAGAGACAAACAATCTTATCTTCTTAATAGATAACGTATTAGACTATTCAAGAATTGAAAGCGGCGTAAAAGGATATGTAAAAAAAGATACATGTCTTAACAAGCTGCTTTCAAATATAATAAATACAGTAAATTATCAAATTACAATAAATGGCTTTATAATAACAACAAAGAACTTCGAAGAACAAGTATATATCTCCGCCGATAGAGATGCCATCTCTGAAGCCATAAGAAATTTGATTTCTAATGCAATTAAATTTTCGATAGAGAAAAAAGAAATTGAAATATCCGCAAGCCTAAATGATGGTTTTGCCTGTATAAGTGTTAAAGATTTTGGTATTGGTATTTGCAATAAAGAAATGGATAATCTGTTTACCCCGTTTTTCCGGGCTGCAGAAGCAATTGCCAAGAATATCCCCGGTACAGGACTGGGGCTTTCCGTTGTTAAGCATATTGTTGACGCTCATGATGGTATTATTAGCATAAGCAGTATTAAAAATTCCGGTACCACAGTTTCTATTAAACTTCCTGTTATTAGGAAAGAAACTCTCATTGGTTCACTTAATTCTTAGATTTATTACTTTATAAGATTTATAAGATGCAGAATATTTTAGTTATTGAGGATAATCCGGCAA
>JAUZPC010000145.1 GCA_030706105.1 Bacteroidota bacterium
CAGGCGTACGCGCCCGCCTGCCTGGCCGCGCTGAGGCTGAACCAGCGACACGAAGCGGCCTTCGAGGTCCCTGGGTGAGAAGACCTTAGTGCAACAACGACTGGTGGCAGGCCGAGTCTACAGGCCTGCCACCGAATCGCATGGAGCAGAAGGGCAGCGCCTCCCGAGGAGACGGGCGATCAGAACCTCTACTTGCCGAAACTGAACCCACCGTAACCGAGGCCGAGGTTTATCCAGCTTGGCCAGTATTTTTTATTTTTCTCAGGGAGCATATTATAAATATCTACTGAAAGCCAGAAAGTGGAGCTGTTATAGTCATCAATAAAAGTTCTGGGCCTGTCAATTCTTGGTTTACTTGTCCATTCAGAGGGAAAATATTGCCATTTGGGAGTAAAATTCTGAAGGAAGGGGATATAATGCTGAGCAGCAAAAAAGCCTGCTCCAAAAACGTCAAAATACCAATCAGAGGGTGAGAAGCCCCACTGTCCGCCAAAACCGTCTTCAATTTCAACATATGACTGATAAGCAGCGCCCATAATGGCACCGTAAAAGTCAGCATCGTCAGCAGAAAAACCGCTGGCCAGCAGACCGGAAGAGCTGACATAACTCATAAAATAACCGCCGAAAGCATGCCCGAATTTATCGACCTGTAAAGCAGAGATCCAATCTTCCTGGAAATGAAAATTTCCTCTCTGTTCTTTCCACCAGGCATTTTTTTGATTGAAATGTAGCGCTACAAGAGTCCCTACATAAAAAGTGCCTACTATTGCAGCCGGAACTGGTCTTATACTTGTCTTTTCATTTGGGGAACTCCCATCCACTATATATCTTTGGGTGCCGGCATAGGTAAAAGAATTAGTGTGAAGCAGCATCCTGTTTTCAGTTGAATTATTTTTTACGGCAATGCCTGCAATAGTATCAGTTTGGCAATTTACATTTGTACCTGACAGAAAATATATAATAATAAAAATATAGAATATTAACTTCAATGCTGCACTCTTTTTAATTGAAAAGCAAAATTACGAAATAATAATCAATTATTATACGGAAATATTAATGAGGGGGATAAAGATATGAAGGGAAATTCCCGCTGGCAGTATTACAATTAAAAAGGGGAGAGTTAAAAATACTCTCCCCCTTCGGCAATAAAATTATTTGAATAAAAGAAAAATTCTTTAGTTCGTTCTGAAAATTAACTTCTCACTGGATTTATTCTTTATTATTTCCCAGTTCCTTCTTACCAATGGGTAAGATCCCGCGCTAATGTATCTATTGTTTATAGTTAATTCTTCATTTATTGATACATTTCTTTGGCTTGAACTGTTATAGACTTTTTTGTAATCAATACCCGCATCAGACAAATTCTCATTTTTAGGCAGACTTTTTAGAACAAATTTATTCTCAGGCAGTGTAATGGTAAAATGCTTTTTAAATTTAGAAGGGAAACCGAAATCAACAGGAAATTCTCTTTTATCTTTGACAAGCCACTTTGAATTATTTGCAAGGGAAAACGGATCATAATTAAGTAAAAGTAAATCCTGCTGTTCCTGCAAAAGTCCAGGAACTTTTATATCAAAACTTAATGAAACGGTAGCAACGGAATCATCAACATAAGTAACTTTACAATTTGAGAATTCAGCATTAAGGTAATCATTTGCAACCAAAGATTTGCAATGTTTAATAATTTCCTCGGTAGTCTTGTCTTTGAAAAAATATCTGTTCTCTGTGTTAAATTCGCCAATATATTTGATGTTTATGTTAAAAATACCATCTTTGTTGTTGGAAATATCCAAATTGACAGAATAATCTTTAATGTTATCCAGACATTTACTTTCGGGAATCCTTTCAATGGAACCTGTGCCATCTTCGTGTAAAACTAAAGCATTAACACCCTCGTCCATAGATGGTATTTCTCCAAGTGTGCAGAATTCAGCAGTGCCATCAAGCCAGTAGCTTGCACCATCTTTTGTTTTTACTTTTGTTATCATATGGTTGAATGACCAGCAAGGAAACCTGGGAGAAAGTACACCCATGTTCGATGTCTTAACTAAGACAGGGTCTGCTTTGATATCAAGGCTTTTTAACAGGCATAGCAACAAAAGTGATTTGTCCTTACAGTCGCCATAACTATTATCCATAATTGATTCAGGAGAATGAGGCACTAACCCTGAGTTATTAATATCGATGGCAATATATCTGATTTTCTGTACATACTTGTAAAGGGCTTCAATTTTTTGAACTTCAGACGAACAATTTTGGGTTAGTTCTGCTGCTTTTTGTCTTATCTTAGAAGAGATAGAAATCTTTGGTTCAAATAGTTTTTTGTAATACCATTCAGAAACGTCACTCCATGTTTTGAAATAGTGCGGAGCAAATTTTACATATTCTAAATAATTTCTTGGGGAGGGCATCTCCGGCTCTTCTTCAAAGGCCGGAATATCTTTCATCACCCATTCAAAAGCGATTGACTCATTTGTACCTTTAAACGAAGTTGGTTCAACTTTTTCACAATTGAAGAAGTTGTAATTCCAATCCCATCCCAAACCGCCATGAACCTTAGGCGTAATAACAGCTACAGGGACAGTCAGTTTATACTTATTTATCAATTTGGGTATAACATCCTGAATATTCCATTGGTCCGTAAGGAAAGCTCTTTCTCTGGTAATAGAATAAGCATATTCAATTATACTATTTTTTTTCAAAGCCGGAAAAGTGAATTTTATTAACTTACCTTCGGAGTATAATTCATATTGGGCACCGGCACCAGTTACAGTATAGTAATCATCTTTCCCCAGAACAACCTCGGTGCCGTCAGGTTGGAGTGTCCTTGCTTTCAATCCACTAATTATTTCACCGGAGTTTACGTATATTTCCTCTATACTGTTGCTTTCAATATTTTTAAACAACTTTTTTACAACATGAACAGTCTCGGTTGTTTCGAAGTCATAGTTAGTGTTTATTTCTGTTTTAACCTCATGAGTTTCCCACAGTATAACGGCATCTGCTTCCGGAAAGTTCTCTTGTCCGGGAATAGTAGAAACGCCAAGTTCCTTTTTAATTTGTTCTTCGCTCATAAAGGAAGTAGAGGAACATCCCGCTATAAGTAAGGCAAACAATAATAATGATAATAACCTTTTTAACATAAATTCTCCGAACTATAAATAATTCAATAAATTGCTAATTAGCTTTAATAATAAGTTTCTCTGCTGACTTTTTCTTAATTGTTTCAATATTACTCCTGATTTCGGGATAGCTTTTAGTGTCTATCATTTTATTAGCAAATCTGGCTTCTTCGGTAATAACTAATTTATTGGCTTCAGTATTAAGATATCTCTTTTTATAAACAAATCCCTGCGAGTAAAGGTCTTTATCTTTTGGGATAGTAAGGTTTTTCATTATGTCGGATGGCAGGGTAACTTCGAAATATTTTCTCGTTTGATAAGGGAAATCAAGTTGAACCGGATATGTCCTCTTTTCCTTTACAAGCCACTTAGTATCTGCAAATAATTTGAATGGGTCATAGTCAAGCATTAATAAATCCTGCTGATTTTTAACAATACCGGGAACTTTAAGATTAAAACTTAGAACAAATGATGGGATTGAGTCATCAAGAGCAGTAGTTTTACAGTTGCTGATTTCCGCATTCAAGAAATTGTCAGCTACTAATTTTTTGCAATGTTCCTCTATCTCTTTATTGGTTTTGTCTTTAAAGTAGCTTCTTTCACTTGAATTGTATTTACCCTTATACTTGATGTTAATGGAATAGATACCATCATGGTTATCGTTTACTGCTAAATTTACATTAAATTCTCTGGAGTTATCTTTTGCCATACTCTGAGGCAAATCATTAAAATTGCTGGTCCCGTTTTCATTTACAGTTAGGGCGGTAACCCCTTCAACATTATATGGTAAGTCTCCTGCTTTAGCATAAGGATCGGAGGCATCCAACCAATAGATTTTCTTATCCTTGTCTTCAACCTTAACAATCATATGGTTGAAATACCATGCGGGGAAGTCAGTGTTAAGCTCGCTTATATCATTAGTACGAACCAAAACAGGTTTTGCATTAAACTTTGCTTCTTTTAAGAGAGTAATAAGCAACATGGATTTATCTTTACAGTCAGCATAGTCGTTCTTTAAAATTTTTTCCGGAGTATGAGGGGTAATACCGGATTGCATCATGCTGACATCAATGTATTTCATTTTTTTTACAAAGTTAAAAATGCTATCAATTTTTTGTTTGTCGTTTTGGCAATGGCTTGTCAGTGATTTTGATAAAACCTCAATAGTAGAAGATGATTTCATTTTTGGTTCAAATATTTTCTTGTAATACCAATCGGAAAGCTCATTCCAGGTTTTAAAATCATTTGGGGCAAATTTTACTTGTCTTAAATAATTATTTATAGGGGGCATTTCAGGTTCAACATCAATGCCCGGAATCTCCTTTTGAGTCCAGATGTATGTTAACATTTCACCGGTAATAGTACCCTCAGAATTAGCATTCTTAACAACATCGGGAGTCACTCTTTCACAATTGGCAAAGTAATAATTCCAATCCCAGCCAGCACCGCCCTGGCTTTCTTTTAACAATAATATTTTTGGGAGTGTCAAGCTGTAAACATTTAATAACTTTGGGTTTTTACTTTGAATAGTCCAACTGTCATATAAAAACGGGCTGTCTTTTACAATAGTATAGTTGTATTCAATAATGCAGTTCTTTTCAAGAGCGGGAAAAGTAAATTTTGTATTTTTAAGTACGTCATAAGTTCCAATATCTCCGGTACTAGTATAAAAATCCTTCTCGTCAAGCACTTTAATTGTTCCATCAGGTAAAATTGTTCTTGCATTAATATCTTTAATCTTTTCACCGGCACTTAGATATATATTTACAATGCTATTATCCTCAATATTCTTAAATAATTTTTTTACTACATGAACATTTTCAGTGGACTCAAAACCTGAACTGTTAATTTTAAGCATATTGTTATGATACTCACAAAGAGTTACGGCATCAGCCTCCGGGTAATTCTCCTGTTCGGGATATGAAGTTATCCCAATCATATTTTTAACTTCATTGGGGCTAAAAAAAACTCCTGATCCACATCCGGCTAAAATTAGTGTACAGAAAATCAATATAAACAGATATCTAAAAGGCATAATTCCTCCAAAATTATTTTACAACTTAAAATTTACTATTAGTGGGAAATATTTTATAATTTAAACTAAATAAAATAGCAGATACTATCAAGAGTTTAGTCTTAAATTATTATTGCTTTTACACAAAATATTATTATTTTAGTTCAACAATTTTAACTAAATATTAAACAAAATATGAAAAAAATAATGTACTTTTTGCTGTTACTCACAATAAATAGTGCGTTCCCGCAAAATACCTCCGCCCTCTTCAATAAATATATACCTAAAAACGTGTTTCTGGATAAAGGGAATGGCGGTAGTGTTGCTGATAATATAGCAGTATACGCTAAATTGAATCCAGATCTAATATATTATTATCTTGTTTATGTTGATAAGAGTATGATTCAAAAAAATACTGATCCTCAAAGTAATTATATGAATTTTCTAAGAGAAAAAGTTAACGAGGCCTCAATTAAGAAAAACAACTGGCTTATAAGTCAGATAAATAAAAATTTATATAAACCAGATGTCCAGATTATTAAGAGTAGAATAACAGATGTAGATGAAAGTTTACTTGAAATATCTAAGTTAAAAGTGAGTGGGGCAGTTTCATCACCTTCTGTTGATACTAATAAGATGTACTATTATAATTACATATATTACAAGCAGGACAATTCTGAGGAATATAATGAAAAGGTTAATTATTATGAATTAGCACAAAAGTACGCTGCTATCAAAAAAGATATGATTGTTGAAAAAATTAGTAAAATTAAATATCTAAATGAACTGGAATATAAGGCTGCACTAAATGAGATATTTGGATATTGGTATTTAATTGGTAAAGATACAGAGAACAATTATGGAATATCTACCGGTGGAGAAAGCTTTAAATTACTAATTGAAAGTCTGCCAAATAAGTATTCACTTAGGCCGCAATTATATGCTTCAGTGAGCTATTCACCATTTAGACCAGTTAATATAACAAATGATTTGAACAAATTTAGTGACCAGCTAAATGTTGAACACTCTTATCTTTATGAATTTACTACCCCGATAGGAATAAAAGCAAAATCAGCAATTATTTTAGGGCTTGGTATAAATTATCCGGTGATGTCAGAGATGAAAGATTTCTGCTATATAAAAATTAGGATAAATTATTTGTTAATAAAGAATGAGATATCTCAGCCTAAAGCGAATTCTGAAATCAGATATGAATCGTCATTTTATACTCCATTGCCTAAACGTTATATCTCTACGTATGACATCAAAGAGGTCCAAAATTTAAAAAATAATGTATTAACAATGGAACTAATGACCCCATATTATTTAGCCAAAAGTAATCTATTCCTGGAAATTGGTGTGCTGCTAAAATATTCCATGTTAAGTTATGATTATTCTATGAATCGCTCAGTATCTATTTGGGATTATAGCCGAGATATCTTGATGTCGAAGGACAATATATTGATAAGCCAGAAGCATAACAATGTTAGTGTCAATCCGGTAATTAATATAAATTGGAGTCCGTTTAAATTTGTAAGCATTTTTATGAGAAATGTGCTGTTCCAGAAAGTAGCAGTATCACCATCGTTTGGTCTTGAAGGAAATTATGGCATATAGCTTATGTTAAATTACTTATAACAAAATTATAAAAAGCACGTCCCCTCGCATATTAGAGGGGACGTGCGTAAGTAAATATATTAACCTGCGATCTTAATTAGTGATAGACTTTTGATTTTTCCAACATTGCACTTAATGGCATCTTGGGCCCATAACAAATCAATACTCGTAAGTTGTTTTCGTGGCCGGAAACGAACTTATTAGTGTACTCTCCTTCAGTTAC
>JAUZPC010000146.1 GCA_030706105.1 Bacteroidota bacterium
AAAACCCATTCCTGGGAATTATAGTTTTTAATCTTTTGTTTAAAGCAATAATCCTCAGTTGATGCAATATCTTTTGTGAACTCTTTAAGAGCTTCTGCTTTGCTTATCTTTTGATCTCTAATCCTCGTAATCAAATCATTAAATGCAATGCCGGGGTTATCGCTATTCTGGAACAGAGCAGCCAAGCTGAATAATATTAATAGTAACTTGCTCATTAATGTCTTTCATTTCTAAAATTTAGCTGCAAAATATAAATATAATTGACATATGCAAATAAAGAATATTAAAAAGTTTATACACTATGTTCATTTGCTAAAACTTCTAACCCATTCTTTACCCCTATGCTTTATTAAGCCTTTATTAAGGAGATGGTTATGCTTTCGGCCGATATCTGCTTCATTCTGCTTTCTTATTTATTGTTAGTTCTTTATATTAGTATAAGATATTTTATTAATATTTCAGCAAGTAATAATGACAAAAGTAATATTAGAAACAAATTTTCCTAACCTTAAACTTGTTAAAAAAGGGAAAGTTAGAGATATTTATGATTTAGGTGAATACTTCCTGATTGTGGCTACTGACCGCCTTTCAGCTTTCGATGTAATTATGAATCAGGGCATCCCCCTTAAAGGTAAGATATTAACAAAAATATCGGAATTTTGGTTCGATTTTACTAAAGATATCATCCCGAATCATCTTATTTCTACAAATATCAAAGATTTTCCTAAAGAATGTCTTGAGTATGCAGATGATATTGAAGGCAGATCCATGATGGTGAAAAAAGCGGAAGTAATCCCGATTGAATGTATAGTCAGGGGCTATATCTCCGGTTCGGGCTGGAACGATTACCTAAGTACCGGTAAAACTTCCGGCATAGAGCTTCCTGCCGGAATGCTGGAATCAGATAAATTACCTGAACCTTTATTCACTCCTTCCACTAAAGCATTGGTGGGCATCCACGATGAAAATATTTCTTTAAATGATGCTGAGAAAATAGCCGATAAGGAAACAGTTGCCGGATTGCAAAATGCTGCTATCAGCATTTATAAGGAAGCTGCGAATTTTGCACTTACTAAAGGAATTATTATTGCCGATACAAAAATGGAATTCGGCTTCTTTAATAATAATCTGATTTTGGTTGATGAAGTCTTAACTCCGGATTCTTCCCGTTTCTGGCCGTTTGATAAGTATAAGCCGGGGAGGGGACAGGAAAGTTTTGACAAACAGTTTGTCAGAGATTATTTGATCTCAATTAACTATGATAAGAAACCGCCTGCTCCTGATATCCCTAACGATGTAATTGAAAAAACTAAAGAAAAATATCTGGAAGTTCTTTATAAACTTACCGGACAGGTTATAGCTAATTAATGGACCATCTACTATAATATGGTTTTACCAAATCAATTGACGGTGATGAGAATAATTCTCACACCAATTTTCTTTGTCTTGTTCCTAATAGATAATGCGCTTTTTAAACAAATTGCTCTGGCTATTTTTGTTATTGCCGCTTTAACTGATTGGTATGACGGCTGGCTTGCAAGAAAATATAATTATATTACGGACTGGGGGAAGTTTTGGGATCCTCTTGCCGATAAAATATTAACGGCTGCCGCATTTATTGCCCTGGTAATTATTGGCGTTTTACCTTTATGGATGGTTATCCTTATTCTCCTTAGAGATTTTATTGTAACGGGCTTAAGAAGCTATGCTGATTATAAAAAGGTTACTTTTTCCACCAGCCGGTATGCTAAATGGAAAACTTTTATCCAGATGGCGTTTCTTTATTATCTGCTTTTAGTGCAGGCTGCAATGGTAATACCCTCAGTGTATAAAAATAACGGTCATCTTTTTGAGATACTTTTAAATGGAAATTTTATTTATTTTACTATGCTGTTTGTTACTATTATTACAGTACATTCAGGAATTACATATTTTATTAAAAACAGAAGACTAATACGCAGGTTATTTACAAGTGAAACTTAATTTTACAGAAAAACTTCTCGGCTCTGGATTCTTTACCGGTTACATACCTATTGCTTCAGGCACCTTTGGCAGCCTTGCAGCTTTGTTAATATATGCAATACCCGGTTTTGAAAAACCCTTCATCATTATTCCGGCAATTATTATTTTTACAATAATTGGAATATATACCGGTAATAAGTTTGATGTAGTTTATGGAAAGGATCCCGCAGAGTGCACTATAGACGAAGTAGTCGGAATGTGGATCTCACTTTTATTCTTACCTAAAACATATATTATTGCTATCGTTGCATTTTTTTTATGGCGGTTATTTGATATCGTTAAACCATATCCTGCCAGGAGACTGGAAAAGTTAAAAGGCGGAATCGGCATCATGATAGATGATATAGTTGCTTCTATTTATGTAGCAATTATTCTTAATTTAGCAATTAATTATTTTGGCTTATTGAAATAAATTTTACAGAAAGAAAAAAATGAATGCTCATATCATTACCATAGGCGATGAAATTATTATTGGGCAGACCTTAAACACCAATGCTGCTTTTATCGGGAATGCTCTGATTGAAGCTGAAATTGATGTTAAAAAGACATCTGTTGTTGGTGATAATGAAGCGGATATTTTAAATGAGTTTAAGGAATGTTGGGAAAAGGGCGACCTTGTGGTTGTTACCGGCGGTTTGGGCCCCACCCATGATGATATTACTTTAAACTGCATAGTTAAGTTCTTTGATACAGAACTTGTTCAGGATGATGACGTTCTTGAAGATGTAAAGAGGATCTTTGAAAGACGGGGAAGGGAAATGACTAAATTAAATGAATCCCAGGCTTTGGTCCCTAAAATTGGTACACCCATTCGTAACCGGATTGGTACCGCCCCGGGCGTATGGATTGAAAAGGATAACAAAATATTTATCAGCATGCCGGGTGTTCCTTTTGAAATGCAGGATATGATGGAATATTTTATTATTCCTACATTAAAAAGTAAAGTTAAAAATACCGGATTTATTACAAGAAGAATTATCCTGCAAACTACGGGTATACCTGAATCATTTTTATTTGAGCGTTTGGGAGACATGGATGAGCTGCTTGAAGGTTCAAAAATGGCGTTCCTCCCAAGTCAGTTTGGGGTTAAGCTAAGAATTACTTCCACCGGCGCTAATGAGGAAGAAGCACTTAACAAGCTTAGTGAAATTGAACAGAAAATAAGAAATAAAGCCGGCCGTTACGTGTTTGCTAAAGGTGAGGAATTATTAGAAAATGTTGTAAGCCGTTTATTAAAGGAAAGAGGTTTAACAATTGCTCTGGCTGAGTCTTGCACAGGGGGCAATATCTCAAATCTGTTAACTAATATCAGCGGCAGCAGCGAGTATTTTGAGCGTGGTGTTATTTCATACAGTAATGGCTCCAAAGTTGAAATGCTTAAAGTTGATGAAGATGCTCTTACTCAATATGGTGCTGTTTCTCTGGAAGTTGCCATGCAGATGGCTGAGGGTATAAGAAGAATCAGCGGTACGGAGCTCGGCTTAAGCGTAACAGGTATCTTAGGTCCTAAAGGTGCAACTACAGGTAAACCTGTAGGTTTGGTCTTTATCGGAATTTCTGATGATAAAGTCTGTACTGCAAAAAAATTTCTCTTCGGCGATGACAGAATGTTAAATAAGCAGAGAGCTACTCAGGCTGCTTTGGAAGTTTTAAGAAGACATCTTTTAGGTATAAATTTAGATGACTAGATTATTTGTCGCCCTAAATATTCCGGCCGAAATAAAATCTGAAATAGATAATATCCGCAGAGAGGCTGAGGGCTCTGATATAAGCAGTCTGCGCTGGGAAAAGGATGATAAGATTCACCTTACTCTTAAATTTATTGGAGATGTAGAGGATGATTTAACTGAGGATATAAAAAACTCCTTAATGTTTTTAGAGGATTTTTCTGCTATTAACTGCAAACTTGGAAAGTTCGGCTGCTTCAGACGGAACGGTGTCCCAAATATTTTATGGCTTGGTCTTGACACTGACAAAGTAATTTATGATATTGTAAGCAAGTTAAATGATGAACTTACAAAATTTGATATCCAGCCTGAAAAGAAAAAATTTAGATCTCATCTTACATTGTTGAGGATTAAAGATAAAATGCTGCCTCATTTTATTGAGGGATTTGAAAGCTATGACGTCCCTCAAATATCATTCATAGCCGATTCTATTTCTTTAATTGAGAGTAAACTGCTTAAAAGCGGGTCTGTTTACACTGAAGTTTATAAATATGTTTTAAAAAGTTAGAGGAAATAATATGAGTAATGATCGCGATCAGAAATTGAAAATAATTGATGAAACCATATCCGGAATTGAAAAAACATACGGAAAAGGCGCTATCATGCGTCTTGGAGACGGAGTTATAAACAAGGTAGAATCAATTCCAACCGGAGCTCTTTCTTTGGATTATGCTTTGGGAATCGGCGGCATTCCGAGAGGAAGAGTAACAGAGATTTACGGACCTGAATCAAGCGGTAAAACCACATTGTGTCTTCATATTATCTCCGAAGCTCAAAAAATGGGTGGCCTGGCTGCTTTTATTGATGCTGAACATGCCCTTGATGCTAATTATGCAAAAAGATTAGGCGTGGATGTTGCCAACCTTCTTCTTTCACAACCTGATTTTGGCGAGCAGGCTCTGGAAATTACGGATACCTTAGTAAGAAGTAATGCCCTTGATATTATTGTCATTGATTCAGTTGCTGCTCTTGTCCCAAGATCAGAAATTGAAGGCGAAATGGGAGACGCAACTATGGCTGTTCAGGCCAGACTTATGTCCCAGGCATTAAGAAAACTTACCGGCGCCATTTCTAAGTCTAAAACGGCAGTTGTTTTTATTAATCAATTAAGAAGTAAAATCGGTGTCATGTTCGGAAATCCCGAAACAACAACCGGTGGTAATGCATTAAAGTTTTATGCTTCATTAAGAATGGATATACGCCGTATTGCTGCAATTAAAGACGGCAATGAAGTTATCGGTAACAGAACAAAAGTTAAAATTGTAAAAAGTAAAGTGGCTCCTCCTTTTAAAGAAGTTGAGTTCGATATCCTTTATAATGAAGGTATTAGTAAAACAGGTGATCTTATTGACCTGGCAGTTAATTTTAACATTATTAAAAAAGGCGGTTCCTGGTTCACTTATGGTGAAGACAGGTTCCAGGGTCGTGATCAGTTCAAAGCTAAAATGCTCGAATTCCCTGAAATGATGAAAAAGATTCAGGAAGAAGTTAAAGCAAAGTTAGGAATGGACGGCGCTGTTGCTTCTGAAACTGACACAAAAGAAGAGAAACCTGCTAAAAAGGTAAAATAATATATTATTGTAGAAGTTCTGCTCTTAACCTAAGCAGGATTTCGTAAATTTGTAACGCGGATACGTAAAACTTGTCCGCGTTTTTTATTTAATTAAACTATTTCTTGTAACATGAAAATTAAAGCGCTTTTCAAAAAAAATGAAAATACTATCGGAGTCACTTTTGATGACGGGCAATTTCTATATCTGGCTTATGAGATATTTTTAAAAAATAATCTGAGGACCGATAAGGAAATAACCGACGAACAATATGAACAACTGATATATGAAAACCGCATCTATTTTATAAAACGGTCTGCTTTTAATTTTTTAGGAAGACGGCAGCATGGCGAAAAAGAATTATACCTTAAGCTTATAAAAAAAGGATATGAAAAAAAACTGGTTGAAGAGGTGCTTGCGGAATTAAAAGAAAAAGAGCTGATTGACGATGAGAAATTTGCCAGACTTTATATCGAAGAAAACATGGCCAGAAAAATGTGGGGGAGAAAGAAAGCCGAAGCAGAATTATACAAGAAGGGGATAAATGGACAAACTGTAAAAAAAGTACTTGATGAAGCATGCGAAGGGGAGGATGTATTGGAGCAGGCAAAGTCAGCACTAAACAAAAAACTTAAGACGGTTAAATTTTCTGAAGAAAATAAAGATAAAATAAAGATGAAACTGTTTAGGTTTTTAATGGCGAGAGGTTTTGATTATGGAACTGCGTCAGAAGCCATTAACAGTATAGAACAAGGTGTATAGTAAAAAATCCCCGCCTTTTTCCAGAGAAGTTTCGGAGCAACGTGGGGAAAATTGATTTTTCTCCGGGGCTCTCTTGGCCTTCTCTGGGGTTCTCTGTGTACAATCCTCTAACCCATAATGCAGAACAACTTCCAGGTAAAAAGCTTTATAGAACTCAGAATTTCCGAACTTTATAAATTCTTGTTTACCTTAGAAGGATAATAACTCCTTTATTTCAAGGCAAGTTTAGGCTCGGTTTCCCGTTTGCCTTGTTCAGTAAGATAATACTTCTCAAAGTGTTTTACTATGGTGTCGAATGCGTCATCAACCGAGTTGCAGAAAGTAAATACATCCATATCTCCTTTGGAGATTACGCAAGTATCTATTAAAGCATCAAAGTTAACAACTGTTTTCCAGAACTTTTCATCATAAACAACAAGAAGCATTTTTTTCTTGATTTTTCCTGTTTGAACCAACGTTAAAATTTCAAACATTTCATCCATAGTTCCAAACCCGCCAGGGAACACAACAAGAGCTTTGGCAAGATAAGCAAACCAGAATTTACGCATAAAGAAATAATGGAACTCAAACTGAAGCTCAGGAGTTACATATTTATTAACGAATTGTTCAAATGGAATGGAGATATTTAAACCGATAGAATAACCGCCGGCTAAAGCAGCGCCCTTGTTTGCGGCTTCCATAATGCCGGGGCCTCCGCCTGTACAAATAGTAAATCTATTGGAGAATGTTGCCAAACCCATAGACCATTCAGTTAGTCTGCGTGAAAGTTCAACAGCATCTTCATAATATTTAGACATGTCTAAATTCCTCTGTGCTGCTCTCAATTTTTCAGCAAATTGATCCGACTTTTTAGCAGGTGCGGTTTTTAATTTATTATATTCTGCTAAAGCTTTTTTCCTGTCCATTATACG
>JAUZPC010000147.1 GCA_030706105.1 Bacteroidota bacterium
CTTTCGGCAAAAACATAATGAAGTTTTGGAGTTTTACCTGACGCTTCATCACTATATTCTTTTAATAAACCACTTAGTGTTTGATTATCAGCAGCAAGCAGAAGTTTATCAGCACCCGGTATTCTTGAATTAGTTTTGAAGCCTGAATTTGTTTTATGTAGTTTTACAGTCAGAGATTTTGAGCTCTTGGGACTTCCCCATTTACCCGTTATACTATCACCATGATCGATACAATTAAAGACACCTGTAATTACTCCGTTTGCATCTTTTTCATTAAGAACAATGCTGCTCCCTTGTTTAGTCCCGGATAATTCTATCGAACCCGATTTCGTTTTATAAAAATAAGAACCGGATAGAGATCCATCATTTGAAGTAATGTCCAACCAGATGGGCAAATTAGTTGAAATATACCCCTCGTAGGATTGCGCAAAATTGTTAATACCGGCAAGTAGAACAATAATTAATAATAAAGACTTTATTTTCATTTGATAGCTTTCTACTCATTTATTTTCATAAAATAATCATATAAATATAATAACAAACTTATAGTAAAGCTATTAGTTACAGGGGAATACAGCAAACAGTAATCACTAAAAAATACATGCAAACATTTTTTAGGACTTGACTAAACGGTAAGGCAAAGGTCAGTAGTTGCCCAACTATTATAAAATGGCATTAGAAGAATTATTTCAATGCTCTCATTGAATTTAATATTGCCATTATTGCTACACCCATGTCACCAAAAACCGCCTCCCACATTGTTGCGATACCCAAAGTGCCGAATATAATGAATAGTAGTTTAACAGCCATTGCAAACAAGATATTTTGCATTATGATCATTCTTGTTCGCTTGGCAATTTCTATTGATTTTACAACCAGCATGGGTGAGTCCAGCATTAAAACAACATCAGCAGCTTCAATTGCTGCATCGGAGCCAAGGGCACCCATTGCAATTCCCACATCAGCACGAGCAATTACAGGAGCATCATTAATTCCATCCCCCACAAAGGCAACTTTTCCATCAGGAGATGAATTGAGTATTTTTACAATCTGTTCAACCTTTTCTTCAGGCAGGAGTTCAGCATAATATTCTTTAATTCCTATTCTATCTGCATAAGCTTTAGCAGTATTATTGTTGTCACCCGTAAGCATTACAGTATTTATATTAAGCTTGTTAAGTAATTTAATTGTTTCGGAAGCTTCGTCTTTCAATGAATCTGATATAATAATATAACCTGCGTAATTTTTATTTATTGCAACGTGGACTACAGTACCCTCCACATCGCATTTATCATGTATAATATTTTCCTTATGAAGAAGTTTATCGTTTCCAATTAGTATTTCATCATTATTTATTATGGCATGGATACCATAGCCGGAGATTTCTTCCACTTTGCCGATATCACTTTGTTGAATATTATCATCATAAGCTTCAACAATAGAATGAGCAATGGGATGGTTAGAATTTGACTCAGCATAAGCAGCATATTTAAGAATATCTTTCGGCATATACCCGTTTGCAGAAATTATTTCAGATACTTTAAATTCACCTCTTGTCAAAGTCCCGGTTTTATCAAAAACTACTGTAACAATCTTGTTAAGTGCATCTAAAATATTTGAGCCTTTGATTAGAATACCCTTTTTTGAAGCACCTCCGATACCTCCAAAATAACCGAGGGGAATACTTATAACCAAAGCACAGGGGCAAGAAATAACAAGGATCACTAATGCTCTATATATCCAAACGTTAAAAGTTTGATCGTGGTAAATCAGTGGCGGAATAACTGCAAGAAACAGGGCACCAAATACTACTATGGGGGTATAGTAGCGTGCAAATGATGTTATAAATTTTTCAGTATTTGCTTTTTTGCTGCTTGCGTTTTCAACTAATTCCAAAATTCTTGATATGGAGGATTCATTAAATCTTTTTGTTACCGTAATGGTTAACAAACCGGATATATTTATCATACCAGCCAATATAGTATCGTTAATTTTTACAGAACGAGGAACAGATTCACCGGTTAAGACAGCAGTATTGACAAATGAATTACCCTCAATTATTTTACCATCCAGAGGAATTTTCTCACCCGGTTTTACAACAATTATTTGCCCGGGCACAACTTCAAAAGGTGATACTTTATTTACTTTACCATTCACTTTAAGATTTGCATAATCGGGTCTGATTTGGAGTAAAGCCTTAATTGATCTTCGAGATCGTTTCAAAGCTAAATCCTGAAATAATTCCCCAACAACATAAAACCACATAACGGCAACTGCTTCCGGCATTTGATGAATTGCAAAAGCACCAAGAGTTGCAATCGTCATTAAAAAATTCTCATCAAATAGCCTCCCCCTTAGTATATTTTTTATAGCACGGGAAAGCACCTTCCAACCGCTTAACAAGTATGCAATAATAAAAATCCCAAATTCAAGTATCCGAAAAGGAGTATCATGGATTTGATCTTCAAAAATAATCCCTATTATCAGAAGTATAAAAGTCGATATAATTTTGTAAATATTGAATCGATTTTCTTCCCAAACAGTAGAATAAGAGTTACTTTTAAGAGTATATTTAACCTTTCTTTGAGTATCTAATTCTATTAGCTCTATATCCGGTTCTAATTCCTTAATCGTCCTTTTTACGGCCAACATATCATCTGTATCTACAGTTAAGGAAGAGTTTGCGAAATTGACTGAAACAAACCTTACTTCATCTAATTTTTTAAGGCCATCTTCAATTTTTTTTGCACATAAAGCGCAATCAATATTTTTGAGCTGATATTTTTTCATAATATATTTCAATATAATTGAAACTATTTTTTTTACTTCACTATTGAAATTAACCGTTTTCTTTCATAGATAGTTAACATAAACCCTTCTTCCAATCCTGTTTGTATCTTGGCAAATATAATATAGGTCAAGCAAGACAACAGGGTAATTGCATTTGCCACACCTATGCTGCAACTATCTTGTAATTATTTACTTTTTCAAAGATAAATTAGGGTATGCCGTTATGTGCAGATTCCGTGATCAGTTTTAATGCAGAGTTTGTAATTTCAATGAAATACTTATTATTCCCCACCAATGTTACTCTGTACCCTTAATGTCTATATGGCAAATTGTCTTTTAGGACTTGCTGTCCACAAAATCACTAAGGGCACAAAGTTTAAAGAGGTTCAATAAGGGCTTAAAGCATCTTCACCTTCCCGCTACCGAAATGATCAGCAAACTTTCTGGAGCAAAGCATAAGTGCCTTATCATAGTCAGATAGTGCGCCGCTATAGTCTTCTAAATTAGCTTTGGCATTGCCCCTGTTGAAGTAAGCTTCAGCATCATTGGGGTTAAGAGTAATTGCTTTATCATAAGCAGCCATACGGATTTGGGGCACTATTTTAGCACAAACAAGCAGCTTCCTGATATTTTCATCCTCAGTGTTAAACGAAGTTATATCATTATAATCAGCCAATGAGGTCTGGAAATTTAGTTTGGAATTAACCAGCAAAGCATTGGTCTCTGCATCATAAGGGTTAAGCCAGAGAGATGTATAACAAGCAGCTACTGCACAAATATATTTTCCTGATGAAAATTTATCATTTGCACGGTTATAAAATTCTTTAGCATTTTTAATAATTTCACTTGCTTTATCATAGTCGGCCGAGGCATCATTAAAGCAATTTACACCGCCTTTAGTTTCTTCAGGATTATTATCAGCTTCTTTATAAATAGGATTAAGACCAAATGTTTTTTCAAAGGCAGCCGACACATCATTGCGTGCATTTAGAATAACTTTAATGTCCGCTCTATTGTTATATGCATTTGCATAGTTAGGATTAAGTGCAATTGCTTTATTATAATCAGCAAGAGCATCTTCATAATTTTCTTTCTTTGCTCTAATAACGCCGCGATTGAAATAGAATTCAGCTAAATTCGGATTAAGTCCGATTGCTTTATCATAGTCAGCAAGCGCCGCTTCGTAATGTTCTTTTTTAGCCTGAATAACGCCACGGTTGAAATACACTTCCGCAATATTGGGATTAAGCTCAACCGCTTTATTATAGTCAGACATTGCACTATCATTATCATTTATATTAGCATAAACAATACCCCTGTTGAAATATACTTCTGCCAAAAGGGGCTGCAGTTCAATAGCTTTATCATAATCAGCAATTGCTCCAGGGTAATCATCTAAATTGTTTTTTACATTTCCGCGATTGTTATAAGCCGCTTCAAAGTCAGGATTAATTTTAATGGCTCTATCATAATCTGTAATTGCACTTTGATAATCTGCCAAAATCGATTTAACGTTACCACGATAACAATAGGCTTCAGGATAATAAGGATTCAGTTTTAAGGCTTTGTTATAATCAGCTATTGCACCGCGGTAATCACCGAACCTGCATTTAGCAATACCGCGTTTAAAATAGTTTTCTTCTAAATCCGGATTAAGTTCAACAACTTTATCATAATCAGTTATTGCGCCTTGATAATCTCCGAACCTGAATTTAACATTACCACGCCTAAAATAGGCTTCAGCAAAATTAGGATTAATTTCAATTGCTTTGTTATAATCAAATATTGCGGCACTATTAAAAAATGAATCAGATTTAGCGTTACCACTCTTAAAATAAGCCTCAGCAATATTGGGGTTAGGTTCAATTGTTTTATCGTCATCAGTTATTGCATCGCTATTATAAAACGCATTAGCTTTACTATTATCTATTTTGGAAGAGATTTCTGCAAAGCCAGTATCAGTTTCAACTGCATTTTCATAATCAATAATTTCCTCCTCATAATCTTCTAACATTGAACTGACATATCCTTGCCTAGAATATGCTTCAGCCAGTTCAATTACTCGATCATTATTAGCAATAGCGGTCTGGTAATCGCCAAATAAAGATTTAATACTATCCCGATTTAAATAGAGCTCTGCAAAATCAGGGTTATTCTCAATAGCTTTATCAGTAGAAGAGATTGCATTAATTAAATCTTCTATTTTAAATTTAACACTACCTCGTTTATTAAAGGATACGGCATAATCAGGATTAAGTTCAATTGCTTTACTATAGTCAGACATTGCGCTATTATAATCGCCGCTATTATATTTTGCATTCCCGCGATGATGGTAAGGGGCGGCATTAGCAGGATTAAGCTTTATTGCTTCATCATAATCAGATATTGCACCTATATAATCTTTTGCTTTATACTTTTCATTCCCTTTATTGAAATAAGTTTCAGACTTTTGAATGTTAGAATAAAAAAGATTTCTGAGGAAAAACACTACTTTAGTTCGCATATGATTATTTCCTTTTGATAGTTAGTGTATAATTACAATATTGTTTTATTATTTAATAAGTTGTTATAATCTTAATTGTAAAAATCTGTTTCAGTGCGGATAAAAGAATAATTACTTAAATAAGCAATTATAGACGATAGTACCAGAACCTTTTGCATAATATTTCCTTGAAAATGATACAAAATAAAGTTCAGAGTAACAAAGTAACTTTAAGGGCAGAGCTAACGTAAAAAGAATATTCTAAAGTAAAATAATTCTAATGGAAATTATACAAATAAATTAATATTAACAAGCAATGCTTATACATTTTTGTAAATTTTTATAAAAATTTACTTTTTTATGTCATTTTTAAGAAAAATTAAATAAAATAGGGCGGTATAATCCTAAGCGACTGATCGATTATTGGCACAATCAGCCAAACATACTGAATTAACTACAACATTTTAGATTTGTTCTAACACCGCAGGTGCGGTATACGAATAGAATAATAGCTCAAAAGCGAAAAGAACACCTGAGGAGTTGAATATTTGGTTTTGTTTTTTAATTACCATAAACATTAATACATAACTGCCGATGATATAATAACTTGTAAAATAATTTTTTGGAACTGGAGAAAGGTCCTCATGAAATTAAAATACTATCTACTATACTTTAGCGTTTTTGTCATTTTGTCTCAAATACAAGGAAATGACTATATTTTCGCACAACTTACCGGAACAAAAACCATTAAAAAGTCCGGAGGTGACTATTCATCTTTTGCGACTGCAATAACGGACCTTAATACTTATGGAGTTGGTGCAGGCGGTGTAGTTTTCAATGTTGATGCCGGTTTTACCGAAACAGCTCCATCGGGCGGCCTAGTTTTAGGAAGTGCTACTTTAAATGCAAGCTTATCTGCAACCAATACTCTAACCTTTCAGAGAGTCGGTTTGCCTAAATTTCATAACCCATTAATTACTGCATTTACGGGAGGAATAAGCTATAGCACTGATGGTATTTTTAAAATTCAAGGTGCGGATTATGTTACAATAAATCAAATTGATCTACACGAAAACGCTGCTAATACTACTGCACCGGCTCTTATGGACTGGGGTTATGCAATAGTAAAATTAAGTGCAACAGACGGATGCCAAAATATTAATATTACAAATTGTACTGTTACACTTGCTAAATTAGATGCAGCTGGTGGTTATTCTACAGGTATTTATGCCGGCAATCATACAGCAACCAGCACAACTCAATTAGATATTACCACAGCATCCGGCATAAATTCAAACATCAAAATCAATGGCTGCACCTTAACCGGTTGTTATTACCCGATTAGCATTTTCGGCTGCACTACATTAGCTTACTATGATACCGGTTTGGAAATAGGCACAACAACCGGTAATACCATAAAAGATTTTGGAGGCGGATCATATGGAGCATACGGGATTTCAGTAGATGATCAAAATGCTCCAAAGATTGAACATAATTCCGTGACCGGGGGAGCAAATACGACTAATACTGTTAATGGAATTTATGTTCAAAGTTCCTGCAACGGAAATATTACCATCAATTCAAATACTGATTCAGTTTCAGGTTATACCAGTGGTTTTATTTATGCCATAGCCAATGAGGCAAGTCAATC
>JAUZPC010000148.1 GCA_030706105.1 Bacteroidota bacterium
AGTACAATCGGCGGATATACAGGCGGCAATAAAATTTGGGAAACTTCTTCTGATGAATGGGATAAAATGCTTTCAAAGAATTTGAAGGCAAATTTCCTGATATGCAAATTTTTTGCGTTAGCTGTACAAAAAGCCGCAGGAGGTTCAATTTGTCTTACTTCCGCTTATACCGGAGTAAGTCCTGAAATTGGAAAAGCCGCATATGGTACTTCAAAATCAGCCTTAAATTACTTAGTAAAAACTTTGGCACTTGAAGGGACCGAAATCGGATTGTCGGCTAATGCCATTGCTCCTTTAATTATAGATACCCCATCCAATAGGGAATGGGGCAATGAGGATGATTTTACTAAATGGCAAAAACCTGAAGAAATTGGTGAAATTGTATTGGATTTATTTGCAAATTACAAGTCTGTTACAGGAAATATCATTGAATTAAAAGAAAGATTAAATATTTAAATTACAGGTAAAAAAATGACTCTTAAAGAAAAAATAAATGAAGACCTAAAGGCAGCAATGAAGAGCGGTGATAAAATAAGACTTGAGACAGTTCGCTCTATTCGTGCTCTTATTTTAGAGTTTGAAAAAAGCGGAGCAAATAGAGAATTGACTCCTGATGATGAAATAAAAATGTTAAGCACTGCTGCAAAAAAGAGAAAAGAAGCCATGGAGCAATTTAGTAATGCAGGAAGGTCTGAATTAGCAGAGAAAGAACAGTCTGAATTAAATGTAATAATGGAATATATGCCTAAACAGTTTTCTGAAGAAGAAATATTTGAAGTAATTAAAAAAATAGCTGATGAAGTCGGCGCTAAAAGTAAGGAAGATTTTCCTAAATTGATGCCTAATGTAATGAAAGAATTGAAGGGCAAAGCTGATGGAAAAATAGTAAGGGCTTCTGTAGAGAAATATTTGGAGAACAATTGACTTTAATAGATATAGTTATTGCTATAGCAGTTATAATAGGATTTATTCTGGGATTTAAAGACGGAATAATAAGAAAGATATTTGGCCTTGTTGGCTTCGTATTGGCAATATATCTTTCGATAAAATTTGCAGGTGTTGCAGGTAAAATTATTGTAAATGTTTTTGGTATTGAATATTATCTTGCTGAAATTATTGGTGGAATTGTAATTTACATTGTGATAAGTTTAGTTACTACATTGATTAAAAGAGTAGTACATCCGCATGACAAGGTAAATAATAGCATAAACCAATTAATTGGAGGCGTTGTTGGAGTAGTTCAAATACTCTTTTTTACAAGTGCTTTCTTGTTCATACTAAATATATTTAGTTACCCTAAAGACGATGTAAAGAATAAGTCAATTCTGTATAATAAGGTATATGATATTATTCCGCAGACTGTAAAAGTTATTAACTTCGATTTGTTTAAGAAGGTAAAAGAAGGAATTGACAAAAAAAACAAAGAGAAATGATGGCTGCTCTTTTAGTTCCCGGTTTATCCCGTTAAGCCTATTTATTAAATTACCAAAGTTATAAACTCTCAAACATTATTAAACATGATTGATACTTATATTTTAGAAAAATTAGAGTTCCCAAAAATACTTCAGTACATATCAAAGTACTGCATTACCGAAAACGGGAAAACAAAAACACTTGGTATAGCTCCTTTTGAGAAGATAAAAGATGCCATCAATGAGGGAGATTTAGTAACTGAGGCAAAAAATATTCTTATTCATAATAATGTGCCCCCGCTAAATTATATTTCTAATATTACGGAAGTAATTTCACAAAGCAGAATAGACGGTGTTATTCTGGAGAGTAGAAAAATATTAGAAATATTACATCTGTTAGTTACATCCAGAAATATTATCTCATTTATAAAAGGCAATAAAGATATTGCTCCGTTACTTACGGAAATAGCAAACCAGCTTTATGCAGATAAGCTTTTAGAACATAATATACAGAAAATAATAGGAGACAATGGTGAAGTTAAAGATAACGCTTCGCCTAAACTCATAGAAATTCGCAATGACATAGCCTCAAAGAATAATGAACTGATTAAATCTGTTAATAAGATTATGAAGTCATTAGAAGCAAATGATGTTGTAAGGGAAGAGTATGTTACTTTAAGGGATGGCCGGATAGTAATTCCAATAAAGGTTGAGCATAAAAGACATATAAGAGGATTTATACACAGCGAATCTTCTTCAGGACAAACTGTCTATATTGAACCGGAAGAAACTCTTGAGCTTAATAATGAACTGATATCATTATCATTTGCTGAGAAACGGGAAATAGACAGGTTGCTTCACGAACTGACAAAGAAAATCGGAGAGCAAAGTTTTTATCTGAATAGTAATCTTGAAATCATTTCAATATTTGATTGTGTCTTTGCCAAAGCCAAATATAGCATTGAAATATTAGGCTCATTCCCAGAGCTAAAAAATAATTCTGATTTTACTTTGATAGAAGCCCGGCATCCAATATTGCTAAAAAAATATGGACGATCCGGAACTATTACCCTGAATGTAAAATTGAATGGAAATAAAGTTACTATAATTACCGGACCAAATGCCGGAGGCAAAACTGTAGTCTTAAAGACTATTGGGCTTTTATCATTAATGGCTAAATCAGGTATTCATATCCCTGCCGATCCTGACAGCAACTTATATTTTTTTGATAAGGTATTAGTTGATATCGGCGATCAGCAATCTATAGAGGATGATTTATCTACTTTCAGTTCTCACTTAAAGAACATCAAAGAAATAATTTCAGATGCGGATCCTAAGTCGTTGGTTCTTCTTGATGAAATTGGAACGGGAACTGACCCGGCCAAAGGAGCAGCATTAGCAACATCCGTTCTGATTACCCTCAAAGGGAAAAATGCATTTGTAATGGCTTCAACGCATCATGGAAGTCTAAAAATTATTGCTAATGAACTTGATGGATTTGAGAATGCGGCAATGCAGTTTGACCATGATAATTTAAAGCCTACCTATGTATTTAAGCAGGGAATTCCCGGCAGCTCATATGCTTTTGAAATTGCTAAAAGAATTGGATTCGACCCGGCTTTCTTGCAATTAGCCGAGCAATACCTTGATTCAGGACAGCAGAAACTTGAAACATTTATTGAAGAAATTGAGAGTAAATCCAAAATACTTGAAGAAAAGTTAAAGCATATTGAGGTTGAGAACAGCAGGCTGGCCGGTTTAACCCAGTTATACCAGAAGAATGTTACTAAACTGGAAAAAGAAAAATCTGAAATATTGAAAAAAGCAAAAGCAGATGCGGAAGATTATCTTAAAACTGTAAATAAGAGAATTGAAAGTGTTGTAAAAAGCATCAAAGAAGCTAATGCGAATAAAGACTCAATTAAAAGCGGGCAAGAAGTTATTAAAGAAATTAAGCGAGAAGTAAATAGTGTTATTAAGACAGAAAAAGTTGAATTAGTTGAAGAAACTGAATTAAACAAAGGCGATTTTGTTAATATTAAGAATACAAATACGAGCGGTGAAATTACTGAGTTCTCAAAAGATGGTAAGACTGCCTTTGTTAAAGTGGGCTCTGTTTCAATGAAAGTTAAGGCAGAAGACCTTTTAATAACTAAAAAAGTAAAAAGTAAAGAAAAGCCCCAATATATCGAGACTAATGCTGAATTCACCCCACAGTTAAGGTTGGATATCAGAGGAGAAAGGGCAGATGAAGTGGAATTTGATATAGTTAAATTCATTGATACTGCGTATACTTCAGGATTACAAAAAATTGAAATACTGCATGGTAAAGGTACCGGCGCACTGAAAAGAATTGTTTTGCAGATACTAAAGAAACACGAAGCTGTAAAAAATTATTATTTTGCACCTGTTGAATTTGGCGGTGACGGTATAACTATAGTTGAGCTTAAATAAGTACAATAAAAAAGAAAGGAGTTAATAATAATATAATTATAAAGGCACTTGCCTTAAAGAGTAAAAGACGAAAAGGTAAAACAGTAAAATACAAAGTGACTATTCTTATTCCTGAAGCTGTAAAAATGAAGGATGAATATCAATCATATGCGAAAGGAATATTAAAAGATATATTTGTAAAAAAGAACTATCCTGTTGAAAAGGGAATAATGCTGTTTTCGATAGAATAGAGTTTATAAAATATATCTTTTAATTAACAACATTCAATAAAGGAGGTAAATATTGAATATAATTAGAATGACCGTACTATGCTGTTTATTAACCTTTACAGCTTATCCGGGTGGTTTCCAAATAAATGAGCACAGTGCCAGAGCAATGGCAATGGGTGGAACATTTACAGCAATAGCTAATGATGCTTCTGCAATTTAT
This sequence comes from Bacteroidota bacterium, assembly GCA_030706105.1. Taxonomy (GTDB): domain Bacteria; phylum Bacteroidota; class Ignavibacteria; order Ignavibacteriales; family Ignavibacteriaceae; genus JAUZPC01. Next base: position 4,296 of record JAUZPC010000148.1, read on the forward strand.
TTTAACGCTGCCGGATTAACTCAATTGAAAGGTTTCCATTTACTAACCGGAACTACAATGCTGGTTCCATCATTTTCATTTAAAGGTGTAGCCCCTGAAGTTAAAAAGTATGAAGGAAAGACACAATACTTTTTCCCAGTGCATTTTTACGCTTCTTATGCAGTTAATGATGATTTAAGCTTCGGACTCGGTTTTACATCCCCTTTTGGATTAGGAACCAAATGGGATGAAAATTGGGTGGGTAAATATATGGCTGTAGAAACTTTAGTAGAGGTTTTTACAGTTACTCCCGTAGCAGCTTACAAAGTGTTAAATAATCTGTCTGTTAGTGCAGGTCTTGTTTATAGCTTTGCCGATGTTACTATGACCAGAAAAGTACCGGAAGGAACATTTGCCGGAGATGCTTTTATTAAATTGAAAGGCAATGATAAAAGTGCTTTTGGCTATACATTTGGAGTAATGTATAAACCTTTGGACTATTTAACATTAGGTGCGTCTTTCCATAGCCAGATAAAGTATAACTTTAAAGGAACTGCAGAGTCCAGTGGGGCTAAGCAACTGGCTTCAAATCTTCCACATGGCAATATTCAGGCAAACATAACAACACCTATGTCCCTTAATATCGGTGCCGCATTAAAAGTAAATAATAATCTAACTATCAGTACTGAGTTTCAGTTTGTAGGATGGTCAAGTTATGATACTTTACAGGTAAATTTTGAAGACGGTACTAAAAGCGCTAATCCCAGATTATATAAAGATTCTTATATAATTAGATTGGGAGGCGAATATGTCTTTGAAAATGGTATCTCAATTCTTGCAGGAATTTATTATGATAAACTTCCGGTTGAGTCAAAAATGATGAATCCTACTTTACCCGAAGCAAACAGAATAGGTTCAAGTTTTGGGTTAGGTTATAAAATAAATGATAATTTCACAATAAATGCATCATATTTATACCTTTATTCAAAAAGTATAACAGTAAATAATTCAGAAGAGACATACACTTCTGGTAATGCCCCATTTAATGGGATATTTAAAGCAGGAGCAAATATTGCTGCCTTAAGTCTATCTTATAATTTTTAACGGAGAAAAGAAATGAATAAATTAATTTTAGTTTTTGCATTAATTTCTTTGTTATTAATTAATGCTTGTTCTGATGAAAATAATCTTATTGCCCCGGTAAAAAACCCGGTTCAGGGAAATGTTAATCTTACCAGATTAGTTACTATTGGCAATAGTATTACTTCCGGATATCAATCGGGTTCGTTGTTTCAGTCTGCTCAAAATTATTCATTTGGCAATTTAATTGCTATGCAGGTCGGGGCATCATATCAACAACCATTGGTAGCAGACCCGGGAACTAAAGGAAGGATGGAGATAATATCACTATCACCATTAGTAATAAAATATAACACCAATTCCGGAAGTCCGGTAAATACTAATTATTCTTTACCATATAATAATTTAGGTATTCCCGGAGCCGTGGTATATGATATACTAAACGCAACAAATTCTAATACATGTGCATCAGGCAAAGCAGGAGTACCGAATCCAATGTTCGATTTAGTACTGCGCGGAGCAGGTACCCAATTCCAGCAGGCAAAAGCTCTGAATCCAACATTCATAACTTTGTGGATTGGAAATAATGATGTGTTAGGATATGCTACAAGTGGAGGCGTTTCTCCGTCAGCACCAACACCATCTGCTGTTTTTGCTGCATTATATAGTCAGCTGGCTGATAGTATTGCATCATTGGGAGTAAAAGTTGCAGTTGCAAATATTCCTGAAGTAACAGCGATTCCTTTTTTCAATACAGTCGGGCCGCAATTAGCTGTTAGTTTTCCGTGGACAGCCAAAAATGTTCATAATGTGTATTACCAAAAACATGGCGAATCAGTGGGCACAGGAACGGCCGACTCATTAAGTTTGCTAAAAGGGACTGTCCTCTTAACTTTAAAGGCAGCCAGTTATACAAGTGACTTTGGTCTCCCATCGGGCAGGTTTTATAGAGAAAACAACTATCCGGCAATACCGTCCGGAGTTGATACTACTAAGCCTTTTGGTTTGCATCCGCAAAATCCAATACCTGATGCTCTAATTCTGGATGAAAATGAGATGGTTACTGCAAAGAACTCAACCAGAGACTTTAACAGTACCATTTCCCAGATTGCATTGGCAAAGCAATTTATTTTGGTTGATATGAATACTGAATTCAATAAATTAAGAGCAAATGACTTTACCGGAGGTACTTTAATTGATGGAATAAAATTTAAAACGTCTTTCATTACCGGCGGTTTGTTCAGTCTGGATGGCGTTCATCCTACAAATCAAGGACAAGGGTTTATTGCCAATTTGTTCATTAAGGCAATAAATTCAGCTTATAATGCAACAATTCCTGTAATAAACCTATCCACTTTACCAGGAAGCATCATACTTGCTAAAAAGATGAATAAATACGGTTTGCCGGAATTTTCGCCCGGAACTTTTGATAATATTAAATACTAGAAGCCATATTTCTTTAAAAACCCTGTCCCCGGAAAGGGTTTTTTGTTTTCATAAGGCCTGATAGTATAAAATAAAATGAAAATAGCTTTAAAAATGCTTAGATTTTATTATTAAAAT
>JAUZPC010000149.1 GCA_030706105.1 Bacteroidota bacterium
AAGAGTTAAAAGAGCAGCTTGAGGAGCTTAGGAAACTTAAAGCCCTTACAAAAAAATCAATTCCGTTAATCCCGGAAGACCCTTATTTTGAAACCAGACTGATGGCGCAAATTGATAAGAAAAATACCGGCTCATTTAAAGTGAAAAAGTACGTGCCTGTATTTTCATTTGTCCTTTTGGCTGCGTTTTTAATGGTATTTCTAAAAGCAAAACCTGATTTCTTTAATAATGTTTTTGATTTACAAAAGAATAAAATTGCCAGTTTATATACGCAGAACCTGAAGCCGCTGTTATTTGCTTCACGCTTAAGTAATGACGAAATATTCAATTTCGCCATGTACAAACAATTGCCGCTGGATAACAATGATAAACAATATTTACTGCTGGGATACTCGCCTGAAGGTAAAGAGTATTTTGAAGTAAAATCCGGAAATATAAAAGAAGGAGGTATGGATCTTGATAAATTTGTTACGGCTTTAAATCTGAATAATAACCAAAAGAAAGTAGTTGACTCAATATTAAACTCATATTCCACAAGGCTTCAGACGGAAGTTCTTATTAATGATAAGAATGCCTTAGCCATAAATCCAAATTTGTGGAATTATAATAAGGTAATTGCTGCTGATATTTTTAGATATGCTGCTTCTATAAATAAAAGTGTGCTTAATAAAATTTTGCCTGTCTCTGTTAGTTATTATGATAATCCAAAAGTTGTAGCCGCAATAAATAAAATAAAATCTGATGATAATGCTGACTATATATTCTTTACTCCTGACAGCATTTTTACTTCAAAAGTAGATAAAGAAAAAATAAAACGTGACTTGCAAAAAATGAAAATTGAGCTGAGAAAAGGACTTCAGGAGGTTAACATAAATTTACCTAAGGAAATCCGTCTTAACATTGACCAGACAATAAAGTCATTAAAAAAAGAGAAAACCTGGGCTCATGATTTTAAAGTGAACTTTGATTCAAACGAATGCAGAGTCGAAATTCCTCAAATTGTAATCCCCCAGTTTGATATGCCGGAATTGGATAAATTGGACGAAAGATTGAATGAAGTATTTAATAATCTGAAAAATATGGATATTAAGATTGAAAAATTTGATGACAACCAAATTCGTATGAAATACCGGATGGGGGATTCTTCTTATGAATATAAAGGCAATATCCCTAATATAGATTCAATTATGAAAGATGCCAGAAAGCATAACAAGGGCAATTATAAAATTGATGGTGATTCGTTAAAAATTGTCATTAAGGAATTACAGGATTCATTAAAACTTAATTTTAATTTGCCTGAGTTTAAAGAACAAATGAAGTATTTCCAAAAACAAATGCAGCAGTTTCAGGAACAAATGAAAAATCTTGATACTGATGGAATTAAGAAAAGAATTAAGAAGCCTAAAGAGCCTGTAGAAATATAGAAATTTCTTACCTTACGGTAATTTGGGTAAAGATTTTTTAATATAGAAGTATGTAGAATGATGATTGTTCATATTATTTTTATTTCACATTAGGTATTTTCCCTTCGCATAAATTAAAATCTTTTGCGGAGGGAAAATCTATGTTTCGTTTTATCCCGGGGATAAATAATTTATCCTTATTTGGCAGTCTTTTACCCGCATCTCCTCTCTTCTTAAATAAATAGACTTAACGGGCGTACTTTCAAACGTTCTTTTTAGCACTTACCATTGAAAAAAGCCGTTCATAATACTTTCCTTTATTGTTTTTTCTATTTAAATTACATTTACTCTGAATAATTATATAATGCACTATAAATAAGACAGTTAATTATTATAAAATGTATAAGAAAATAGTAAAAAATATTTCGAATGTAAGGTTTCAATTATTCATTATCTCGATAATAGGATTTTTCATTACCTTAACATTTACCCCTGAAAGTCAGTTCATCTGTAGTATCTGGGCTGTAGCTTTGGGTTTCTTCCTGTTTTTGTTCTTGGGAGGACTAAATCTATCAAAAAAGATGAACCCAATTCCATTTGTAATGGCAATAGGAATACTGCCGGCTGTTTTGCTTATCGTGAATTTATTTTACTCATTTTTAATACCTAATTCAGGCATTGTAGCCAACTTTTTTAACGCCTTCTTCCATTTACTAATTCTTACTTCGTTTGTTTACATCTTTTTAATTTTTAAGGAATTATATTTCTTTAAGCAAAAACGTGAAGTTAAAATATATTTCAATACAATGGCAGCTTTTATTTTTGTTTCTACCATAACAACGCTGCTCCCTGATAAGCTTTCATTTATTCACAAATCATTTTTTGTTGTTTCTATTTGCCTAATTGCTTTTAATTCAATAAGAATATCGTGGATTGCGTTTATAGTTAAAAAAGAAAAAATATACCTTCTGTTACTGGCAGTAGTAAATGTAATTCTTATGATTAGTGCCGCAGGCATTTTAAATACAGGAATAGCTTCAAAGATACCCCCTTTAGACAATTTTATAACAGTTATGTCGGTCTATGGCGCAATTTATTTCAGCATGCTGTTTTTTACTACTCTTTTCCATTTACCCACTGCGGAAGCGTATGATAGAAGATCACAAGAGATATCATCCCTCCAATATTTTAGTAAACTGATTACTCAGGTCTTGGATATTGATGAACTTTCAGATACCGTATCAGAAATTGCTCTTAAAATTACCGGTGCTAATGCTGCATGGTTAACATGGAATACTGATGACAGTTATAATATAAGCTCTTTAAACAATATCGGAATTGTAGATTCAAGGATGATTAGTGATTACTACTTTAAAGAGTTTGCAGTTAAGCAAAATACTTTTACAGCTATTTTCTATTGCGATAAGGTAACTTCACAACAATTAATGGAGAAATGCACTTCTTTATCGGCTTCTCCAATTAGAACGTCAAATGGTATAAAAGGACATATTTTTACTATTAAAAAAGCACCCTTGATCTATGATGAAGAAGATGTAAATGCGTTAAATACCTTTTCTGATTATGCTTCTGTAGCTTTTGAAAATGCAAGGCTGTTAAAAGAATCAATTGAAAAAGAAAGAATAGAAAATGAACTTGATCTGGCAAGGCAGGCGCAGAGGAAATTAATTCCGATTAAAAATCCTGAATTTACTAATCTCTCTGTTTCTTCAGCCTTTATTCCGGCATTTGAAGTGGGGGGGGATTATTATGATTTCTTTGAACTTGAAAAAAACAGACTCGCTTTTATAATTGCCGATGTATCAGGTAAAGGAATCTCTGCATCTTTCATTATGGCCGAACTCAAGGGAATTTTTACTTCTCTTTCAACAATTATTAATTCCCCAAGAGAGCTTTTATCTAAAGCTAATATATTGTTAAAAAATACATTGGAGAGAAAGTATTTTGTAAGTGCTTTATATGGAGTAATAGATTTAGAAACGGGTAAAGTTGTATTTTCACGGGCAGGCCATTGTCCCGCATTATTATTAAAGAATGGCGAAAACATAGAGCTAAAACCTGATGGACTTGGGCTGGGTCTGGATTTCTCGGATAAATTCAGAGACAGTCTGGAAGAGAGAGAAATTCAGCTTATTGAAGATGATGTTATTGTCCTTTATACAGACGGCGTTACGGAAGCTAAAAACAGTCTGATGCAGGATTTTGGTGATGATTTACTTAGAAAAATACTTTCTGAAAATTATAAGAGCGATGTGCATAAAATTAGCAGAAGTATAATTGAAGAGATTGCATATTTTTCTAAAAATACTGATCAGTATGATGATATTACTTTAGTGATTTTTAAATGGAATGAGAAAAAAAATAAAAATGGAGAAATGGAATGTCAGAATTCACAACCTCAACAAAGCAGCTTGATGGTGTAAGCGTTATAAATCTTAAGGGATTTTTAGACGCGCATACGGCTCAGGTATTAGAGGCTGCTTTTACGAGCTTAATTAATGATGGCAAGTTTAATATTGTCGTAAACTTTAAAGATCTCGCTTATATAAGCAGTGCCGGTCTGGGTGTTTTTATGGCTTATATAGAGAACATTAGAGATAACAACGGAGATATTAAACTGGTCGAAATGAATGAAAAAGTATTTAATATCTTTGACCTTTTAGGTTTCCCTCTTCTTTACCAAATCTTTAATAATGAAGAAGACGCAATTAAAAAGTTTAACGAGGCAAAGCAAAGTGAAAACGCTGAATAACAAAACCAGTAATGAACTGACTGTTAAAAGCAAAACCGAGAATCTTTCTCTCATAAGAGAATTTGTCTGTGATGCTGCTAAAGGTGCAGGATTTGACCAGTTGACTGCCGATAAAATAATTCTTGCGGTAGATGAGGCTTGCACTAATATTATTAAGCACGCTTACAAATATTATCCGGACGGAACTATTCTTGTTAAAGTTAAAATCTCCGGTACTACTTTTATTGTTGAGATTGTTGACCATGGCAATGCTTTTAAACCGAACTCAGTTACAACTCCTGATATTGAGGAGTATTATAAACAGCATAAAATCGGCGGCTTAGGAATGTATTTAATGAAAACCCTTATGGATGATGTTAAATATAATTCTATTCCCGGTAAATACAATAAAGTTAAATTATCAAAAAAAATTATTTCCGCTGCATAAATGGAAGATAAAGAAAACATAAAAGTTAAACGGAACTTGTCCGCTTTAGTTGAGTTCAGTCGGGTTATAAATTCAAGCCTGGATCTTGGATTTATTCTAAATAATATCTTACTCACTTGTATGGGCAAGTTTTTAGCTTCCAAATGCTATATTGCTCTTAAAATTGAGGGAAATGTTGAGCTGAAAGCAATTAAAGGATTTAAGGCAGATACAGCTTTCCCCAAAATTAAAATTGATAATGGGCCGATTGATTGTAATGATCTTGCTAAATTTAACGAAGAAAATAATATAGTCCTTTGTGATAAAATTGTTTCGTCAAATGATTGTATCGGTATCTTTGCTATTAGCGGGAAACTAAATAAACATAATTATTCGGAGGATGATCAGGAATTTTTACGTACTATACTTAATATTTCTGCTACTGCCATCCAAAATTCTATTGTTTTGGATGAACTGAAAGTAATGAATAAACTGTTGGACTCCCGGCTGCATAAAATAAGCTCTCTTTTTGAGTTAAGTAAAGAATTCGGTATGCTTTCCGAGAGTAAACGTGTTGCCAAAATGCTGATTTATTCTGTTATTGGGCAGTTCCTTATTTCAAAATTTGCAGTTGTTACTTTTGATCCCTTAACAGGTATCAGGATACTTGAATCAAAATACAATGATGACGACTTAAAGAAAGCTTTAAGTAAATATGATATCTCAGGAATTCATGACCCTATTTTCAAGGCTGCTATTGAAGAAAAATATCCAAAGTTGGCTCTGTTCGGTTTAGAGCTTATTGTGCCGATGCAAATACAGGGAAAGACAAAAGGGCTGATGCTGCTTGGCGGAAGGATGTCTGATTTGGAATATACCGAGTCTGATGTAGAGTATATTTATTCTGCCGGAAGTATAGCCATTATTTCACTTGAAAACAGAAGGCTATTTAAAGAGGAAATAGAAAAACAGAAGATGGAAGAAGAGCTGGAAATTGCACGCGATATTCAGAAGAATTTATTGCCGCACCAAATTCCGGAGTTTAGAAATATTGAAGTTGCAGCAACCAATATATCTTCCAAGCAGGTAGGTGGTGATTTTTATGATATTATCCCGCTTTCTGATCATAGCTTTTGTGCTGCCATTGCAGACGTTTCGGGCAAGGGTGTTCCTGCGGCATTATTGATGGCAAACCTGCAGGCCTTTTTAAAAATCATTTGCAAGCACGGTATGCAGTTAGTTGAAGCTACTGCACTTATAAATGATCTTATTACGGAAAATACCATGGATGGAAAGTTTATTACATATTTCTGGGGTATTTTTGATGATAATAACAGAACTTTTCAATATGTAAATGCCGGCCATAATCCTCCATTACTTATCAGAGATGGAAAGATCACTTATTTGAAAAAAGGCGGTATTATATTAGGTGTTATGAAAACTTTTACTCCTTATCTTAGTGAAACTATTCAACTTGAAAAGGATGATGTTATTGTTTTGTTTACCGATGGTATAACAGAAGCTAAAAATATAAACGATGATGAGTTCTCGGATGAAAAGTTGGAAACTTTGGCCCTTAATTTGTCCGGCTTCTCTCCGGACAGAATATTAGAGTACATTAAAGAGTCAGTTCAGGAATTCTCGGTCGGTACTCATCAATCTGATGATATTACTTTGATGGTGTTAAAATTAAAATAGTGAATTAAAATGTATAAAGTAAATAGTTTTGTAGAACGCAATATTCAGGCAATAATAATTACAATAACGGGAGTTATACTCGCAATTGCCTTGCTGAATTTATTCTATACTCTTAATTATCTGGTTAATTCAAATGATGAATGTCTTTGGGTAGATAAAGTAGATAATAACGGCAGGAAAACAATTGAAATACTGAAAGTAAAAATTGACGGAGTATCTTACAACGCAGGAATAAGGGACGGGGATAAACTTGTTAAGATAAATGACATAAAGGTAAAAAATACATATCACGCTATGAGAATCCTTAACGAAGTAAAATCCGGTGAGTATGCTTTGTATCAGGTTGAGCGTAAGGGAAAATTATTTGACGCAAATGTATATATTAAAAAACTGCTGCCTTTTAACCAATTGGCTTTTACTATTGTAAGCATTATATGGTTAATGATTGGGTTTGTGGTTATTATGGCCAAACCCAACGGCAGGATGCAGAGAATTTTTTACTCTATCGGCGCTTTATGGGTGTTTACGTTTACATACGTTTACTTAGTAAGCTTTCCTTTTAATCCTTATGAGTATGTAATTGATTTTGTGTTTATAGCCTCAGGAGCTTTCCTTCCGTTTCTCCTG
>JAUZPC010000015.1 GCA_030706105.1 Bacteroidota bacterium
ACTGCAAGTTTTGCAATGTTGGGAGATATAATTATTGGAGAACCAAAAGCTTTAATAGGATTTGCCGGTCCCCGGGTTATAAAACAGACAATTGGTAAAGACTTGCCAGAGGGCTTCCAGACCGCTGAGTTTATATTAGAACATGGCTTTTTGGATATGGTGGTGGAAAGAAAAGAGCTTAAGGAAAAAATATTTAATTTATTAACAATGATGAAAGAATGAAAATTAAAATAATAAAAACAGTAGATGAAATTCATTCAACTGTTAAAGCAATAAAGTTATCAGGTAAATCTATAGGTCTTGTACCTACTATGGGATTTCTCCATAGGGGACATATTTCATTAGTAAAAGAATCTAAAATAAAAAATGATATTACTATAGTATCAGTATTTGTAAATCCTACTCAGTTTGGACCTACAGAAGATCTAAATAAATACCCAAGAGATATTGACAAAGATACAGCTCTCTTAGAGGCTGAAGGTGTTGATTATTTGTTCCTGCCTGATGAAAAAGAGATTTATCCTGATGATTATGAAACATATGTTGAAGTTACAAAGACATCTAAAAAGCAGGAAGGAGAATTTCGCCCATCCCATTTTAAAGGTGTTACGACTATAGTGTCAATATTGTTCAATTGCGTTTGCCCTGATAATGCTTACTTTGGTAGAAAAGATGCTCAACAAGCAGTCATTATAAAAAAGATGGTTAAAGATTTGAAGATGGACATAAATGTTGTGATAATGCCAATAATTAGAGAAGATGATGGTTTAGCATTAAGCTCCAGAAATATTTATTTAAATAAAGAAGAAAGAGAAAGATCTCTATTGCTATCCAAGTCTTTGAATGAAGCAAAGATAATGATAGAATCAGGAGAGCATTTAGTTAATAATGTTATTAAGAAAATTAGTAACATGTTTCTAAAAGAAAGTACAATACATTTGAATTATATTAGGATAGTGGAAGCTTCCAGTTTTAATGAAATAGAGCAACTGGAAAAAGGTAAAGAATATTATATACTTATTGCAGCAAGAATTGGAACTACAAGACTAATAGATAATCTGTTAGTCACAGTCTAATAAAATATGTATGGAATTATTTTGCATATATAACTTAAAACTCTTAATTTAATTACATCAATTTAAGACTATTAACCAAAGGAGTATTGTTCTAATGAAAGTTAAAGCTTTTAAAAATGAGCCGATTACGGATTTTTCAAAACCGGCCAACCTTAAAGCACAGCAAGATGCTTTAAAAGATGTTAGAAAAAGAATTGGTAAAACATATGAGATTATTATTGGCGGTAAGAAGATTAAAACTGAAAAAACTTTCAGTTCAATAAATCCATCTAATACTTCAGAAGTAATTGCTAATTTTTACAAAGGTAATAAAGAATTAGTAGAAAAGGCAATGGATACTGCCAGCAAAAAATTTGAGACTTGGCAATATGTACCTGCCGAAGAAAGAGCAAATTATCTTTTTAAAGCATCTGAAATTGCTAAAAGAAGACGGTTCGAAATAAATGCATGGATGATTCTGGAAGGTGGAAAAAATTATGTTGAAGCCGATGCGGACACCGCAGAAGCTATTGACTTCTTGGAATTTTATGCTCGTGAAATACTCCGATATTCTGAGAAGCAGCCATTAATTCCTGTTAAAGGAGAAAAGAATGAATTAGTGTATATTCCGTTAGGTGTTGGTGTTGTAATTCCACCTTGGAATTTCCCATTTGCAATTTTAACCGGAATGTCTTCAGCAGCTATCGTATCCGGTAATTGCATTGTACTAAAACCATCAAGTGATACTCCGATGATGGGTAAATTGTTTTATGAAATTATGGAAGAAGCAGGCGTACCTGCCGGAGTTATTAATTTTTTACCCGGCTCAGGTAGTGAAGTTGGGGATACATTAGTGGGACATCCTAAAACCAGATTTATTTCATTTACAGGTTCTATGGAAGTAGGCATTCACATAAATGAATTAGCTGCAAAAGTACAACCTGGCCAAATTTGGCTTAAAAGAGTAGTTGCTGAAATGGGCGGTAAAGACTGCATTATTGTTGATAGCGAAACAGATGTAAATAATGCTGCCATAGGAGTTGTTCAATCTGCATTTGGATATCAAGGTCAAAAATGCTCTGCTTGTTCCAGAGCCATAGTTGACAAAGCCATCTATAATGAATTCGTTAAAAAAGTTAAAGAAGAAGTTGAAAAAATTCAAGTTGGTCTTGCAGAAGACAATTTCAGAATGGGCCCTGTCTGTAATGCCAAAGCAGAAAAATCTATTCTTGAGTATATTGAAGTTGGAAAAAAAGAAGGAAGACTTATTATTGGCGGTGGAAAAGCTGAAGGCAATGGATACTATATTCAGCCAACTGTTTTTGCAGACGTAGCTCCTACAGCAAGATTAGCTCAAGAAGAAATATTTGGTCCTGTTTTGACCATAATTAAATCAAAAAACTTTGACGATGCGTTAAAAATAGGGAATAATACTAAATTTGGTTTAACCGGTGCTGTTTATACAAATAATCGTGAAAAATTAGAAAAAGCCAAAAAAACTCTGTTAATTGGCAATTTATATCTTAACAGAAAATGTACAGGTGCATTAGTTGGAGGTCATCCATTTGGTGGCTTTAATATGTCAGGAACGGATTCAAAGGCAGGTGGAAGAGATTACTTACTTCTCTTTACACAGGCCAAATTGATGAGTGAAAAGATATAGTTCGTTTTCAAACAAGAAAGGGAGTTAATCCCTTTCTTGTTTATAATATCTTAAGTAAAGTAATTAATTCTTTGTTCAATTAGCAAAAGGAAAACTTATGAAAATTCATGAATATCAGGCTAAAGAACTATTTACTAAATTCAATGTTGCTATTCCTAAAGGGATTCCTGTCTTCTCTGTCGAAGAAGCTGTTCAAGCTGCTGAAGAATTGGGAGGTAAAGTATGGGTAGTAAAAGCCCAAATACATGCAGGAGGAAGAGGAAAAGGCGGCGGTGTTAAAGTTGCAAAAAGCATTGATGAAGTAAAAAAGTTATCTTCTGAGATATTAGGTATGACTTTAATTACCCACCAAACAGGTCCTGATGGAAGATTAGTCAAAAGATTACTAATTGAAGAGGGAATAAATATCGACCGTGAGCTTTATGTTGGAATTACTTTGGATAGAGTCTCCGGTAAAAATGTAATTATGGTATCTACAGAAGGGGGGATGGAGATTGAAAAAGTTGCTTCTGAAACCCCGGAAAAAATTATTAAGGAAATTATTGAACCGGAATTGGGATTACAGTCCTTTCAGGCTAGGAAGCTTGCCTTTGCATTAAACTTAAGAGATACTCAGTTAAAAAATGCAGTTAAATTTTTAACAGCTTTATATAATGTATATTTACAAACAGATGCCTCTTTAGCTGAAATTAATCCGTTAGTTGTTACAAAAGAAGGGGAAGTACTGGCCCTTGATGCAAAAATGAATTTTGATGATAATGCAATTTTCAGGCATCCGGATATTCTTGAATATCGCGATTTGGATGAAGAAGACCCCCTGGAAATAGAAGCATCAAAATATAATCTAAATTATATAAAGTTGGATGGTAATGTAGGCTGTATGGTTAACGGTGCCGGATTAGCAATGGCAACAATGGATATTATTAAATTAGCAGGGGGAGAACCGGCAAATTTTTTGGATGTCGGAGGTACTGCTAATAAAACAACAGTCTCAAATGGATTTAAAATCATTTTATCTGATAAGAATGTTAAGGCAATTCTTATCAATATCTTTGGCGGAATTGTTAGATGTGACAGAGTAGCCCAAGGTGTAATTGATGCTGCAAAAGAACTGGACATAAATGTTCCTATTGTTATACGTTTAGAAGGTACCAACGCAATAGAAGCAGGAAAGCTTCTTAAGGAATCCGGCGTCGATTTTATGGTGGCAGGCAGCTTAAAAGATGCTGCAAAAAAAGTTACTGCCGTTTTAAAGTCATAATTATAGTCAAATATACGGATTTACTTAATATTATATAAAAAAAGGTGCTCATTTGGCGCCTTTTTTGCTAAAAGTCAATATTTTAATAATAAACTTGCTTTTTTAGTATTATAGTAATAATTTTTAGCTTAAATTTTCATTCCTTTGGAGTATTATGTCAAATTACGATTTCGAATATCCCGGTGAAGAAGATGAATTCAGGAACATCGAGAGTGAAATCACTAAGTGCAAAGCATTGATTGCAAATGGCAATTTATATTCTTCTATTGATCAGATTGAAGATATGGTTGATAGCTGCATTTCGGACGAGAAATATACAGAAGGGCTGTTTTTTATTGAAAATTTATTGACCATTTCCCCTTACAATTCCGATTACTGGTTCAAAAAAGGACTCTTTCTAAACAATTTGCTATGTTTTTCTGAATCTATTCAAAGTTATAAGAAAGCAATCTCTTTAAATCCATTTGATGTAGAAATTTTAAATGGGAAAGCCCTGGCAGAAGAAAATCTGAATTTATTGGAAGATGCAGAATTAACCTGGCTTAGTGTCTTAGATATTGATAATAACAATGCTGAGGCTCTTGAAAGTTTGGCAAATCTATATATGCATTTAAAAAGAGTAGAGCTGGCAGTTGATTTTTTTAACAGAGCAATTTGTTCGGATCCCGACAATGAAAAACTTTATTTTGATCTGGCTCTTTGTTTAGAAAAGAATAACAGACTTGAGGATGCTCTTTCAAATTACGAAAAATTGCTTGATATTGACCCCTATAACGAAGATGGATGGTATAATAAAGGCGTAATATTAGGCAAATTAGGAGATTATAAAAAGGCTGTAGACAGTTATGACTACGCCATAGCAATTAATGATAAATTATCCAATGCTTATTTCAATAAAGCTAATGCGCTTGCTGATATGGGAAAAATGAGAGAAGCTATTGATTGTTTTAAAGAATGTATTTTTATTGATAAAAGTGATGAAGCTGCACATTTTAATATTGCCAACATATATGAAGAACTTGAAGAGTTCAACAATGCTATTAAATATTATACAACTGCAATTGAAATAAATAAAGACTATTTTGAAGCATTTTTATCGAGAGGATATTGCTGGGACTCTATAGGAAAATACCAACTTGCGCTCAAAGATTTTAACAAAGCAATTTCTTTATGCCGCAATAGTGTTGATGCGTGGTATGCTAAAGCAGATTTAGAATATTCAATAGGTAATTTGCAAGATGCCATAAACAGTTATTTGGAAGCTTTAAACATTGAGCCTAAAAATAATGAGATATGGTTTAATTTGGGTGAGACATACATGGAAGTTGCCGATTATCTGGAAGCTCTTAATTGTTTTAATCATTGTATCTCGATAAATCCTTCTGATGCCGAAGCCTTTTATAACAAAGCAAAAATTAATTTCCTTTTGAAAAGGACAAATGATGCTGTTGAATGCTTGAAAATAGCCTTTAATATTGACCCGACTATTAAGACCAGTTTTGAAAAAGATTACCCTGAAATTCAATCCTCAAAATTACTCAGAAAATTTTTAGGGGAATTATAATACCGTGATTATCATTGTTTCTTTGAATCATATAAATGAATAATTCTTTCCATAAAGATACTGTCATTTTAGGTTTGATTGGAAAACCGATCAGCCATTCATATTCACCCCTTATTTATAATATAACAATTGAGCTTAAAAAACTTGATTGTATTTATCTCCCATTTGAAGTAACCGAAAAACAATTAAAAAATGCAATCAATGGAATGATTGCGTATAATATTAAGGGACTAAACATAACTATACCATATAAAGAATCTGTTACAAAATATCTTGATGGTTTATCGGAAGAAGCATCCATTATCGGAGCAGTAAATACCATTAGTAATATTGCTGGAAAATTAATTGGATTTAATACAGATACACATGGTATTTACGAATCGTTACTGCCTTATGCGTTACAATTATCAAACAAAAGTGTTACTCTCTTAGGTGCTGGCGGAGCATCCAGAGCTGTTATTTATACTCTTATTAAATATTTTAATCCTTCATCAATTAGTATTATAAACAGAACAGCGCAAAAAGGTGAGGAATTATGTAACTATTTTACTGATAAAATGGGATATCACTCTATTAGCAGCCATTCCTTTAACGATTCAGCAATAAGGGACAGTCTCAATTCATCAGCCCTGATCATTAATGCAACTCCTATTGGTATGTACCCGGGTAATGCAGATTTACATCCTCTAATGGAAACTTACTCATTCACTAACGAACAAATAGTATTTGATTTGATTTACAATCCACATATGACACGATTATTAACGAAAGCATCAAAAGAGGGTGCTGAAATAATTTCAGGTCTAAAAATGCTAATTTGCCAGGCTGCAAAATCATTTGAAATTTGGACAGGAGAAATAATGCCGGTTGAAGATGTTTTTAAATCTGTAAAATATATGCTTATTGAATGAAGTATTCTAAATTAAATTCAATTTTATCTTCCAAATAGTCCCAACCTTTCTAAGTACTAATCTCCATATAAAATAATTCAGACTTATTAATATTATTCTATACGATTAAAATAATAGCCGGATTTTTTACTTAAAAATAAATACATCATACCAGTAATAATTAGAAACAGAAAAAGAACCGTGCTCGAAAGGAATGTATAATTAAAGAATTTATTTTGTACCAAATAGATAAGGCCTGCTATTGTTGCAAATTGTAAAACCATACTAATAATTGAATTAAGATTTTGTTTAACGGCCTTATACTCATTATCCCATAATAGTTTAGGGGAAAACAAATCAATTATAACTCCCGAAAAGCAGCTATATAAAATTCCGATAAATGAAAATAACACAATTATTAAAGCAGAGGTAAACCCAATTATATTATAACATATAGCCATAATAATGATTAAAATTAAACCAATTAAACTTAAGCTAAAAGATGTAATTATCTTTGAAAGAACGATTGATTTAGCTTGAAGCGGTAATAACTTAAGATAGAAATAATCTTTCCCTTCTCTTGAAAAGGCAGTACTGGCAATAACATTTGAAGAACCAAGTAAAATGCCAAGTGCGATGCCGTAAAATACATAAACTATATTAGATGCTGCCGCTTTTATAAAATCCACCTGCTTTTCAATATTACTTCCGTTTTGTAAGATAAAAAGAAATATTAAAATTGGCCATATAAAATTTATTAATATGCAGTTCATAAAATATGAAGGTGTTCTAAATAAAGTTATTATTTCTCTATTAATTAAAGAAGACAATATTGATTTATCTTTACTTGCAAATGCAACTTTTCCGGTATGTGACTTACTTGAAGAAGAGATGCCGCTATTTAAAGCACCTTTTAGGTAAAGCTTTTCTCCAGCTAAAATGAAAAATATAAATGTAACAATATTTAGAGCTACAAAGATAAACAGATTAAAAAGTCCTTCGGCATTATAATTAAAAAAGAGAGCATATGTAGAATATTTAACAGAAGGAAACATATTGGAAAAATAATTAATTAATCTATAGTTATTATGCGTTAGAATTGTTTGAATCATTTGAGAGTCATTCATATTCTTAAATCCTGTTTGAATATAAGCGCTGAAGCCAACTCCACAAACAATTGCTAAAATACCTGCTATTATTCTAAACAAATCCTTGTTCTTGGATATAGAGATAAAAGACATTATAAAGATAGTAATTAAGGAAGCTGCAACTAAAGGAATAACAGGCAAAGTTAAAAACACAATAATGAGATAAAGATAGTAAATAACACCATAACCGGCCATAAATCCAAAAGTAATTACTATAGGAGCAAAGAAGATTAGTCCCGTTAGATACTCATAAAGGAGAACGACAAAATATTTAGCAGCTAATATTTCATATGGTTTAAAAGGTAGAGGTAAAAGGAATTCAATATCCTGACTAAAATAGAAAATTGATATAACGAAAAAAACAGCAAAGAAAAGAATCAACAAACAATAAACAGATGAACTAAGTGTTAAAATTATACTTGTATTCCCGGACAGACTGGTAAAAAGTATTTTGGTAAGTCGAACTATTCCAGTAACAAACGGCAAGAATGACAAAGTGATAAGAATAAAGAAAATTTTATTTTTTAGGCTTGAAGCTTTTCCCGTACCAAAAGCAGAAATACTATTTTTCAACAGGATAACTGTTAAGGCAAATATGTTATCCATTTTCAGTTATCTCCAAGAAAATATTTTCTAAAGAAGAATTTTGTCTGAAGTGATTTTTCATTTCATCCATAGTACCATAAAACTGGAGCACTCCTTTATTAATAATTGCAACTCTGTCACATAATTTTTCAGCAACTTCAAGTATATGCGTAGAGAAAAAAATAGTTTTATTCTTATCAGCGTATTCTCTAAGTAGTTCTTTAAGAATGAATGAAGCTTTAGGATCCAATCCTGTCAAAGGTTCATCAAGAACAAAAACCTCCGGTGAATGCAACAACATACCAATAATTATGATTTTTTGTCTCATTCCATGAGAATAACTTTGCATTTTATCACTCAAAGCTTCGGATATTTCAAACTTCTCTGCTAATTCTGATATTATCCTTTTTCTGTTAACTGAATTAACTTTAAAAATATCAGCAATAAAATTAAGGTACTCGATACCTTTAAGTCTTAAGAATATATCCGGTGAATCAGGGACAAAACCAATTTGAGATTTTGTTTTTATAGGTTCTGTTAAAGTATCAGCCCCATTAACAATAATTGCACCCTTGTCTTGTTTCAGAATTCCCGTAATCATTTTAAGGGTTGTTGTCTTTCCCGCACCATTTGGACCTATGAAACCAGTAATCTGTCCACTTGGAATGTTTAAAGAAAGATTATTTACAGCATTAACTTCCTGGTTATAGCTTTTAGATATATTTATGAGCTCAATCATATTTTTAATAGATTAATAAGTAAAATGAATCTAAATATACAAATATTTACAAATTTTATAAACTAAATATTATTTATAAAATAGTTATATTTATATTTGAAAATTATTAATGTATGGAATTATGTCAGACAAAAAATATAATGGAATATTTAAGAAAAACTGTTTAACAATAATAGCAGGGCCTTGTGTAATTGAAAGTGAAAAACTAATAATTGATACTGCTGCTGCAATAAAGTCGATTACAGACGAGCTGGGACTTAATTTAGTTTTTAAGTCGAGTTATAAAAAAGCAAACAGAACCAATCTTAAATCCTTTACTGGTATTGGTGATATAAAAGCACTTCAGATATTGGCAAAAGTAAAAGAAATGTTTAATGTACCAATAATTACTGATATTCATACTGCAGAAGAAGTAAAAACAGCCTCTGAATATGTAGATATTTTACAAATTCCCGCATTTTTATGCCGGCAAACCGATTTATTATTAGCAGCCGGCAAAACCGGCAAATACATAAATATTAAAAAAGGACAATTTTTAGCTCCGGAAGATATGAAACAGGCTTGTGAAAAAGTTGAATCAACCGGAAACAGCAAAATTATGTTGACAGAACGCGGGACTACATTTGGATATCACAACTTAGTTGTAGATATGCGTTCGTTAGTAATAATGAGAAAAATGGGATATCCTGTTGTAATGGATGCCACGCATTCAGTTCAATTACCAAGCCTTGGGACAACAAGCGGAGGAGCTCCTGAATATATTAAGCCGTTGGCAAAAGCTGCTACAGCCATTGGAATTGACGCTTTGTTTTTGGAAGTACATCCGGATCCCAAAAATGCTTTAAGTGATGCCGGAAGCCAACTTGCACTAAGTGAGCTAAAAGAATTATTAATTGAAATTAAAGCAATTGATGAAGTAATTAAGAATTATTAAACTAATAAATATTAAAAATAGGAAAATAATTTGAGCACTGACGAAATAAAAAAGTGGGGCAGGGAAGTTGTAAATATAGAGAACAATGCAATTACTACTTTGTTGAATAGTATTGATGATGAATTTGCTAAAGCAGTTGATATAATAATAAATTGTAAAGGTCGTGTTGTATTAACTGGTATGGGAAAATCAGGTTTAATTGCCAGGAAAATTGTGGCTACAATGAATTCAACAGGTACGGCTGCATTTTATTTGCACCCAACTGACGCTATGCACGGTGATTTGGGAATGGTTAGAAAAGATGATGTTGTATTACTAATTTCAAAAAGTGGAGAAACTGAAGAGGTCTTATATTTGATTCCAATGTTAAAAAGGTTGGATGTAAAACTAATAGCTATGTCCGGTAGAAGGGATTCAAAACTGGTTAAAGAGTGCGATATATTTTTAAATATTGGAGATTCTGAAGAAGCTTGCCCGCACGACTTAGTGCCCACATCCTCCACAACAGCTACTTTAGTTTTAGGTGATGCGCTTTCAATTGTACTGTTGCGTAAAAGAGGGTTTTCTGCTCAAGATTTTGCATTTCTACATCCTGGCGGTAGTTTAGGTAAAAGACTATCTCTTAAAATAAAAGAGATTATGCTTATGGATGAAAAAATTCCGGTTGTTAATGAAAACGCATCAATAAAAGATGTAATATTGGAAATTACATCAAAGCGTTTAGGTACAACTTGCGTAACCAATGAAAACAAGGAACTATTGGGAATAATTACCGATGGTGACTTACGAAGGCTATTGGAAAAAACTTTAGATATTCATAATTTGGTTGCAAAAGATATTATGACAATTAACCCTAAGGTTATGGATAAAGAATTATTAGCTTCATTTGCCCTTCAGCAAATGGAAAATTTTAAAATCACTACTTTAATAATTGTTAATGACCAAAAACAGCCAGTGGGTATTGTACATTTGCATGATCTAATCAATCTGGGTTTACGTCAAAGATGAGACAAAGCATCATTAGTTTTTTATTGATAATAACAGCGATTTATTTATTTGGTTGCTCAGAAGACAAAGTGCAGCCCTCGGTAAATAGCACTTTTAAGAATAAAGAACTCCCGACCCAGGAAAGTTGGAATTCAACTGTATTTTTTACTGATTCAGGTAAAACAAAAGCAGTCTTAATCTCGGGACATTTGAGGATGTTCACCATGGCCCGCGAGACTTTATTGGATAGTAATATCAGGGTTAATTTTTTCAATCCGCTTGAAGTCCAGACTACTGTGCTTACGTCAAAAAGGGGTAGAGTAGATGATGTCACTCAAAATTTATATGCTATGGATTCTGTAGTTGTTGTGAATGATTCGGGGGTCACAATTACAACTCAAGAATTAATGTGGAGGAATAAAGATAGAAAAATAGTTTCGGATAGATTTGTCACTATTGTTTCTCCTAATGAAAGAATAGAGGGTTACGGTTTCGAATCCGATCAATCCTTACGAAATTATGTGATTTATAAAATCACATACATTACAACTAAAGAGAATTTGAATACCAGTAAATGAAAAAATCTTTAACAATAAATATTACATTAATTTTAATATTATCATCAATATTTGCTTATCCTCAGGACAAACAAATAACTGTTATTGGTGACAGTTTGGTTGGAAAAAACATTAATGGAAAACCCTTTAGAGAAGTTTATGGCAATGTTATTCTAACCCAGGGAAATGTTACAATAAAATGCAATAAAGCTATCCAGGATATAGTGGCAAACAATGCAGAGTTAATTGGTAATGTTATCTGCACTCAAGAGAATATAACTATCACTACTCCAAGAGGTTTTTATTATGGTAACCAAAGGAAATCCTGGAGTAATTCCGGCCTTAAGCTGGATGACAAAAAGGTTATTTTAACTGCTGATAAAGGCGAGTATTATTTTGACGAAAACAGAGCGTTTTTCCAGAATAATGTAAAATTGTATGATACTGTGTCAACGATGACTTCCGAAGAAATGACCTATTTCCAACAAGAGAATAGAATGATTGCAACTAATAACGTTAAAATCGTAGATAAGGAAAACGATATAGTTGCCGATACGGTGGATTATCTAAAATATGAAAGAGTAGCTATTGCTGATGGCAATGTTAAGTTGTTGAACCGGGTGAATAATTTGACTATTTACGGTGATCATTTGGAAGATTACGCCAAGAATTACTATACACTGGCAAATAGAAATCCATTGTTAATTCAATATGATACTGTATTTGTGGAAAAAATTGATACTGTAAATAAAGAAATTATTAAGACAAAAGAATTAAGCTTGGATACGTTAGTTATCCGCTCAAAAAAAATGCAAGCTTACAGAGGCGAGATAAACACTTTTATTGCTACTGATTCTGTTGAAATGGTAAGGAATGAATTCTCATCAAAAAACAACAGGACTATATATTATAAAAATGACGGCAGAATTATAACCTATAAAATTGCTGCGACTGAAGTACAGCCAATTTTGTGGCAGGCAAATTCTCAGTTAACAGGGGACTCAACAACAATTTATTTAGAACAAAATAAAATTAAAAAACTGGATGTAAAAGGTTCGGCCTTTATTTTATCGACAAACAAAACTTATCCTATTAGAAAAGATCAAATTAGCGGCGACTTTCTGTCCATTCTATTTGACAGCAGTAAAATTATAAGAACAGATGTAGCCGGGAGCGTGTATAGTATATATTATATGTATGATAAAGAAGAGCCAAATGGTATTACGAAATCATCTTCGCAGAAGGCCACTATTTTATTTAACAATAATCAGGTTAACCAGGTTAGACTGTATGGGACTCCAAATAGTGAATATTATCCAGAAAACATGGTTCAAGGCAAGGAGCCATCTTATACTTTACCTCAATATGTTATTTATAATAATCGACCAATGAAAGAAAACATATTAAGTAGTTATTTTACAAAGAAAAGTGAAACGAAATGAATTCAACAACATTAAGAAGTGAAGAGTTAGTAAAAGTATATAAAAAAAGAACAGTAGTAAATAAAGCTACAGTGCAAGTTTCAAAAAGCGAGATCGTTGGATTATTAGGTCCGAATGGAGCTGGTAAAACAACAACTTTTTAT
The DNA here is from genome assembly GCA_030706105.1 of Bacteroidota bacterium. Taxonomy (GTDB): domain Bacteria; phylum Bacteroidota; class Ignavibacteria; order Ignavibacteriales; family Ignavibacteriaceae; genus JAUZPC01. The sequence goes on from JAUZPC010000015.1 coordinate 12,969, forward strand.
ATGATTGTTGGAATGATTAGACCCAATAAAGGGAAAGTATTTTTAGATGATACTGAAATAACTACTATGCCAATGTACAAACGAGCCAGACTTGGTATTGGCTATTTACCTCAGGAAGCTTCAATTTTCAGGAGGTTAAGTGTGGAAGATAATCTAAATGCCATTTTACAAATGACAAAACTAAATGCTAAGGATCGGAAAGAAAAATGCGAGCAACTGCTGGAGGATCTAAGTATTGCGCATATAAGAAAAAGCCTTGGGTTCCAACTAAGCGGAGGAGAGAGAAGAAGAACGGAAATTGCACGAGCGCTGGCTACAGATCCGAGTTTTATTTTGTTGGATGAGCCATTTGCAGGTGTTGACCCTATTGCTGTTGAAGATATTATGAATATTGTGGCCGGGTTGAAAAACAGGGGCATAGGAGTATTAATAACTGACCATAATGTACATGAGACTTTAAGTATTGTTGACAAAGCATATATTTTAATAAATGGTGTCATTTTTAAGCAAGGTCATGCCAAAGAACTGGCAGATGATTCTGAAGTTAGAAAGTTATACCTTGGGGAAAAATTTAAACTGGATAGATATCAATAGTATTTTTTTCCTTTCACTCAAATATTTAATTGTAGTCAGACAAAATTTAGCATAATAAGAACAAAGTATTCTTTTCAATAATAAGATCTCTTCCAAAAAAGATCTCTTCAATGAAGTTGGATCGTAAATATTTACAAGTATTTAGAATTAATGTACCAATATTTTCATTTATTTTGGAAAAACTATTGTATTATTAATAATCTTTGATTAATATTAGAATTAGATTTTAATTACTTGTTTATAAATCATATCGGAGTACTAATGAAAAAAGTTCTTCAGTTCTCTTTAGTAATGACTTTAATGTTGTTACTTAGTGGTACTGTTTCATTCGCTCAAAATGGAACAGTCGGTGATACAAAACCAAAGAATAATTCGAGTAAGTTTTGGACTAAATTAGCAAAATCTCAGGATAATACAGTTACAAATACTGTACCTGTTAATGATTTTGTTCAAGTTCCTCAAATTATTCGCAATATTCAGTTAGATAAAAGTATCGCTGTTGTCTATCCAAATTTCAGGCCTTTCCCAAGCACAACTACTCAGTCAGAGTTAAGTGTTGATGTAAGCCCAACAAACGAAAAAATAATTTTCTGCTCAGCAAATACCTATGTAATAGGTGGTGCATTATATGGAACAGGAATTTATTTTACAACTAATCAAGGTACAAACTGGACAGGTTATGATAATCCTCCATTTGGTACCAATAGTGGTGATCCTGCATCAGTAATTTCTTTAAATGGAAATTTCTATGAAGGTTATATTACCAATGCAGGCGGTCAGGGTGTTTCCAGATCAACTGACAACGGTGCAACATGGACATTTTCTGTTGTTGGAACAGTTCCAAGTTCAAATTATTTATTAGATAAAAACCACATGACCGCTGATAAATCATCTTTAAGTCCTTATAAAAATCGAGTTTATGTAGGTTATACAGAGTTTATTACCGGAAGCGCAAATGAAAATAATATTGTAATAAAATATTCTTCCGATAATGGAACAACTTGGAGTACTGGTGTTAATATCAGCGCTGCTGTAAACGCTCAAAGTCATAACCAAGGTATTAACTTATCAACTGGTCCTAACGGCGAAGTATATGCTGTATGGGCAGTATATGATGATTGGTCAACTAACAATGCTGAAGACGCTATTGGTTTTAACGTTTCTACTGATGGCGGCCAAACTTGGGGTGTTGCAAAGAGAATTTATAATACACCAAATTTTGGTATTAGAGGTACATTATCAAGTAAGGGTAGTATAAGAGTATCTTCTTTCCCTTCAATGGCTGTAGATAGAACCGGCGGACCACGCAATGGATATCTATATGTTGCATGGACACAAAAAAATATTGCTCCTGCAGGAAGTGATCCTGATATCGTTACAATCAGATCCACAAATGGTGGAACTACATGGACAACACCTGTCAGAGTTAATGATGATGCTGTAAGTAACGGAAAAGATCAATATTACAATTGGGTTACTGTTGATCAAGCTACAGGCGCTGTTTATCATTTATTCTACGATAGTAGAAACGTAGTAAATAGCCAGGCTGAAGTTTACATGGCCCGTTCTATTGATGGTAATTCAACATTTGAAAATATTAAAGCATCAGATCATGCCTTTACGCCTGCTTCTATATCCGGTTTAGCCGGTGGCTACCAAGGTGATTACATTGGCATAGCTGCTTTTAGAAATTTTGTTTATCCTTATTGGATGGATAATAGCTCTGGTATTTATCAGGGTTGGATGTGTAAAATGACATTCGGACCAAGAGTTGATCATACGCCACTTGGTAACACTGAAAACCTGGCTGGTCCTTATCCTGTAAGAATATCAGTTGTTTCCAGTTCTGGTTTATTAGCAAATTCTGTTAAATTATTCTGGAAAAGAGGAACCGGTGCTTTTGCTGATTCATTAGTAATGGTAAAAGACACAGGAAATACCTGGGTTGGTAATATCCCTGGTAATGGAACTTCAGCAACATATTCATATTATGTTCAGGCTACTGATACATTAAACGGAACATCAAAATTACCTGCTTCTGCACCTTCAACATTTTTCTCATTTACTGCTGGTGCTGATGCTATTGCTCCTTCTATTACACATACAGTATTACCAAATCAATATAGAGAATTATGGCCGGCAACAGTTTCTGCTACCATAACTGATAATATTGGTGTTGATAGTGCCTGGGTAGTATATAAAGTTAAATCTTCAGGTACATTAAAAACCTTTAAAATTTTAAAAACTGCCGATTCAACTTATCAGGGAGTTTTTAATAATGATACCACTCAGATTGCCATTGGTGATACATTATTCTATAGAATAGTTGCCCGTGATATCTCTGTAGCTCACAATCTTGGTTATAATCCAAGTTCAACAGGATTTAATAATTTTGTCTTTATTGGTGATGTAGTTAACCCTGTTGTTTTACATAATCCTTTGGCAAACCAAGGAATTAAACGCTGGCCTGCAACTGTAAAAGCTACAGTAACTGACAATATGGGAGTTCAAAGTGTAGTTTGTAATTATAAAATAAATTCAAACGGCACAAACAGAACATTTGCATTAGCATTAAATACTAATAACGAATATACTGGTGTGTTTAATGTAGATACAAATACTGTTCATGTTGGAGATTCTATCTACTATTATATTAAAGCTATTGATAGATCTACTAACCATAATGTAACCCTTAGCCCTGCATCAGGTTACTATGCATTTAAAGTTGTTGCAACTAATGGGATTGTTTTAGTTGTTAATGATGAAACATCTTTAAAAAGCAGGATCTCAACTTTAAAACCATATGTACCATTTGAAGACAAATCGACTCTTGGGGCATCTGCTACAATGTTCAACACAGTATTAACAGCAGATAATTATATGGTTGACTCAACAACATTTGCCAGTTTGGATATTACTAAACTAAATAATTATGATATAGTAATTCTTTCTGCTGGTCAAAATATCGGAACCATGTTTGATAATGCTGCTAAGCGTACTGCTATAGTTAATTACACACTCGCTGGCGGTAAAGTTTTAGTTGAAGGTGGTGAAGTTGGATATATTTATAGAAAATCTTCATCTGATTTGGACATTAACTTCAGACAAAATGTTTTGCATGATAGTGCATGGTCATCAGATGGCCCATATTCTATTAAACAGAACTCAGCATATTCATCATTTTTCACTAATCCTAATTTAGTTCCAGATTCATTGGCTATTACTACTTCCGGAAGCTATGGAAGAATGGACTTAATGGCTTTATTGAGTGCTCCTGGCGTTGTAAAATTAGCTTCAGGCCTTGGATATTCAAATCAGGCATTAGGATGTATGATTGGATATTATCCTCCTGAAAATCCATCAACTCTTAGAAATATTTCTTTCCACTTTGCAGTAAGCGGACTTACCAATACAGTTGGCGCTGCTAATTTAATTATGAATGCAGCTTATGCATTACGCGGAAGTGTAACACCTGTTGAAATGACAACATTTACTGCCTCTGCTAATGATTTTGCTGTTAACTTATTATGGAATACTGCAACGGAAGTAAATAATTCAGGATTCACAGTTGAAAGAAAATCTTCAACAACCCAGTATATTAATGTGGGTTTTATCCCTGGCAGAGGAACTTCAACTACTCCTTCAGCTTACACATTTATGGATAAAAATGTACCTTCCGGTCATTATACCTATAGACTAAAGCAAGTTGATTTTAATGGTGAAACCCATTATTCAAAAGAAGTTGAAGTTAATGTTACTGCTCCTAAAGTATTCTCTTTACAGCAGAACTATCCTAACCCATTCAACCCAAGTACTGTAATTAAGTATGCAGTTCCTTCTGATGGTTTTGTTACTTTATCAGTATATAATATATTAGGTCAAAAAGTAGCTAGTTTGGTTAATCAGAATGTAAAAGCTGGTTCTTATGAAGTTAAATTTAATGCTTCTAATTTATCAAGCGGTATTTACATTTATAAACTTGAAGCTGGCAGCTTTAATGCAACTAAAAAAATGATGCTTGTTAAGTAAAATAATTAGCACGAAAAAAGCCGGATTTATTCCGGCTTTTTTTTTATCTGACAATTTACTATGATTTGTTTTTTGATTAAAGTAAGTTAATAAAAAAATAAGGTTTTTATGAATAAGCATTTTACTTATCTTGTCATTTTATCTTTGCCATTTTTATATTGGTCATGTTCAAACGCTTCCTCCACAGTAAAAAATGATGACTTAAAGAAAGAGCTTCATGTAAACGCACCTGTAAAAACAGATAGTACATTTGTTGAAGAACCACTTTCAGAATCAAATGTTATAGATAATGAAAGTAAGGGTGAGACAGAGCAAAGTACTTATTACATTATTCAAATAGGTGCTTTTAATAATATGGAGAATGCTCAATCATTTTCGGAAAAAAGTGGGAAAATACTTAAAAAAGA
>JAUZPC010000150.1 GCA_030706105.1 Bacteroidota bacterium
AAAAAGAAATTAACTAAGCTGCATGATCAGAAACTAAGGGAACATATTGAATCAATGAATGATATTTCATATCAGTATCATTTTAGCGAAACAGAAATTTTAGAGCATGTTACTGAAATTCAAAAGGGAGAATTGATTTCGATTATTTTCAACACCTTTAATAATTTTACCAATATTACTGTTATAACTAAAGATTTCCCTTCCCTTTTGTCTAAGATTTGCGGTGTACTTGCTATAAATGATATGAATATACATGATGCAAGAATATTTACACGTAAAGATAAAATTGTAATTGATACTTTTAATGTTACCGACTTTAGAACCCATAAAAAAATTGAAGAATCACGGTATGCTGCTATAAAAAGCAACTTAAAAGATGTAGTGCTGGGCTTACTGCAATTAAACGTAGAATTTGAAAATATGCGCTCCCGCTGGAAAAGGCTTGAAAGCATTTTGTTCAAACGGACAGGTAAAGTAAAAGTAGTTTTTGATAAACATGAAAAATATACTATCATTGAGATTCACTCTCCCGACAGACTTGGATTTCTGTATCAGGTAACTTCTAAAATGACAAATCTCGGACTTGTGATATATTTTGCTAAAATTTCTACAAAGGGTGATGATATCGTGGATTCTTTTTACGTATTAACAAATGCAGGTAAAAAAGTCTCTTCAACTGATTATGAATTTTTCCGTAATGAACTTACGGAATCTATTTCTCAAATTTTATAAGGACTATGAATTGAATTTTATGGAAAAAGAAAAGCCGCTTGGAATTTTTGATTCCGGTATTGGCGGTTTAACTGTTGTTAAAAGACTGGCCTCTGTTCTGCCAAATGAAGATATTGTGTATTTCGGAGATACGGCAAGAGTTCCTTATGGCTCAAAATCAAATGATACTGTTATTGAATATTCAATTCAGGATACAAAATTCCTGATTAACAAAAATGTAAAAATAGTTATTGTTGCGTGTAATACTGCATCATCAGTTGCCTTAACTGAGCTCGGAAAACAATTTAATGTACCGATAATTGGTATGATAAAGCCCGGTGCAGAAGCTGCCGTTAATACAACCAAAAATGGCAGGATAGGTGTTATCGGAACCAGAGCTACAATAAATAACCAGGCTTACTCTACTGAAATTAAAAGGCTTGACCCAAATCTCGAAGTATTTGAATATGCCTGCCCTCTGTTTGTTTCTCTGGCAGAAGAAGGCTGGATTAACCACAAAGCCACTTACCTGATTGCAGAAGAATACTTAAAAGATCTAAAAGAAAAAAATATAGATACTTTGGTTTTGGGATGTACACACTATCCAATTCTCCAGAACGTTATTCAGGATGTTATTGGAGATAAAGTTACTTTAATAGACTCAGGCGTTGCTTCTACCGAAATTGTAAAGTCGGAACTGGAAAGAATTGGACTGCCGACAAACAAAAGCAGCCTTGGGAATCAGGAATTTTTTGTTAGTGATATACCCATTAAATTTACTGAAGTTGCTGAATTATTTTTAGGCAGATCAGTACAGAATGTATCTAAAGTTGACATTGAACGGTTAATAAAACTTGTTTAATCTTTTGTTTTATTTGACCTGATAAACAAACATCATATCAAGTTTTGCTTATAATTACTGACTTATTAAATAAGGTAACTATATGGTGTTTAATTCTCGGTTTAAATCGGCATATATACTTTAAATAACAATTGTAGTATTGCACTAAATACTATCGTTTTTCTGAAATATTAATAACTCCGCGGCGGCTCATTACCGCCCGGTTGTTAACAAATGGCTGCACACGATAACTGAAACGTTAATGGCCTTCCATCTTCATATCTCTGGTCATAAGATCAGTAGCGGCAATGACGGGATTCTTATCTTCAAAAAGAATTTTATAAACTTCAGTTGTTATAGGTGTTTCAACATTATATTTAGTGGCAAGCTGGCTTGCGGACCTGCTTGTATCAACCCCCTCAGCAACCATTTCCATAGTACTTAAAACTTCTTTAAGGGTTTTTCCGGCTCCGATTTGTTCACCGACATATCTGTTACGGCTATGACGGCTCATACAGGTTACAATTAAATCGCCCATACCGCTAAGCCCTGCAAACGTTTCAGGATTTGCGCCCATGGCAATCCCCAGTCTGGAAATTTCAGCCACACCTCTTGTCATAATGGCAGCTTTGGTATTATCACCGAATTTAACTCCGTCTATAATTCCGGCACCCACAGCAATTACATTCTTGAAAGCCCCGCCAAGCTCTACACCTAAAATATCCGTGGACGAATAAACTCTGAAATAAGAATTAATAAAAGCCGACTGAATCAACTGAGATGTTTCGATTGAAGAAGACGCTGCTACAACAGCCGTTGGAATTCTACGGCTTACTTCTTCAGCATGGCTTGGACCGGAAAGTGCACCGATTTGGTCGTCTGATATCATCGGGAATACATCTTTAATCATATGAGACATAGTCATAAGAGTATTGTTTTCTATCCCCTTTGCAACGCTTACCAATATTGAATTTTTGATGCCGGCATAATCAAGCTTAGTTATTGCGCTCCTCAGAAATTGAGAAGGGACGGCAAGTATTATCATATTGGAATCATACACTGCATCTTCCAAATTATTGGTAATATTTATATCCTCCGGAATAGGAATTCCGGGAAGATATTTTACATTTTCTCTTTTATAAATAAGCTCGGTAATATAATCCGAGTCATATTCCCAAAGTGATACTTTATGGCCGTTGTAATAAAGCAAAACGGCCAGGGTAGTACCCCAGCCGCCTGCACCTAAAACTGAAATTCTCATTATTTCTTAATTTTTTGTTTTCTTTTTGAAACTAACTTTACTCTCTGAACCGTTCAGCAGTCTTACTACATTTTTTCTGTGAGTATAAATAACTAATGTAGAAAGTAAAACAATAAATGGAAGCAGGGTATGATAACCCTGAACATTCGCATTAAATACATTTTCTCTTATCACCAAAGCTAAAGGAACGGTAACTGCGGCTAAAATTGAGCCGAGAGAAACATATCTGGATACAGTTACAACCAATATAAAAACTCCTAAAGCGATAAGCATATCAACGGTCATAACCATAATAAGCATGCCCAGAGCTGTTGCAATGCCTTTGCCGCCTTTAAATCCGGCAAATATTGTCCAAATATGGCCGACCACTGCAGAAATACCTGCAATAATCTGAATCAAAGTAAAATCATCAAACGGGGTGACATTGTTGAATGGTATATTGCCATAATGTAAACGTGCAATAACAACAACAGCAACTACGCCCTTTAAGGCATCAAGTAAAATAACAAACAGACCTTGTTTCCAGCCTAATACGCGCATTACATTTGTACCGCCGGCATTACCGCTGCCATAGTTCCTGATATCAATCCCTCTGGTAAGTTTACTAACAATAATACTATTCGGAATAGACCCGACTAAATATGATAATATTATTATAAGACCTAAAAGATACATAATTTTCCTAGTTTCAAAATATAGACAATAAATTTACTTATATATCAAACAACTTTCAATGATAAAGAATCAACTGCAAATCATTCTCCTCATCTGGTTTATTAGATGATTAAAGCTAGTATAAGATTCATTCCTCATTATTCATATATTATTATCGGATAGTCCGCCGCTTTGTTGATGCCTTAAGGGGAATTATTAAAAATTCCCGGCTGTTTTTTGCATTTTGGAAAAGATTTATTTATCTTTTCTTATGCTTAAACAAAAACAAAATCTGGCAGCTATCTTTATTATAATTATAGTTAATTTATTATTTGTAATCAAGTACTCTTTTGTATACTCTACAAAGCCTTATCTTATTATATCCGGATATGTTATAGTATCTCCCGTTTTCCTGATTCTTTTATTTCTTTCATATCTGCCAAAATATATTATTATATTGTTTATGGCGGCGGTATTTTTTATTTCATTAAAAATATATGGTTTAAATACCTTTTTCTTCCAAACCGGATTTTTAATGTTTTTGATCGTAATTTTTTCATATTTTATTAAAGTGGCTGAGTTCGGTTGGTATGTTGCTCTGGTTCAGGATAAAATTGACTTATCTTATTTGGATTTTTGTCTTCCATTCTTAATACTTTCCGTAAAGGAAAAGCCGACATATAATCTTATTCTTACAAAAATACGCAATTAAATCTTTAATTAAATCCGGATTCTAAGGAATTATTAACTGTTGACAGGATAAGACTGGAGCTTAATGAAGAAGTTTTTTAAATAGTTCGAAATCTTCTTTTGTAGTAACCTTGAAATTTAAAGATGACCCCTCGGAGAGATAGACTTTTTTACCTAATCTTTTAACCAGCATTGATTCATCTGTTCCATAAAAATTATCTTCCTTTGCAGAAAGCATAGCCTTTTTTAACACCGAAAATTTGAATATTTGAGGTGTCTGGATTAGGAATATTTCATCCCTGTTAATATAAGAATCTATAGACTGCGCACCTTTAACCAGAGTATCTTTAGCTTTTAGTGCAACTACGGCATTACCTTTTGCCTCTGCAAGGCATATTGCATCTTCTAAAACAGAATTTGGAATTAATGGGCGTGCGGCATCGTGTACTATTATTAAATCATTGGGCCCGGCTTTAAGAGAAGAGAGAGCGTTAAGAACTGAGTCTTGACGCTCATTCCCTCCTTCAATAACAGCCGATACTTTACTAAGCTTATATTTAATAATAAGCTTACTTAATAACTTGAAATATTGTTCTGAAGCAGCAATAACAATTTCATCAACCTTAGCACATTTTTGAAAATTCAGTAATGTATAAACGATTAACTCAACTCCATTTACTTTTATATACTGCTTAGGTTTAGAAAACCCGCTCCTAACACCCGCTCCCCCTGCAGGTATAATAACAAAATTTCTCATAGAATAAGCATGGCATCGCCATAGCTTAAGAATCTATAATTTTCTTTTAATGCTTTTTTGTATGCTTTCATAATTAATTCAGTACCGCCAAAAGCACCTACCAGCATAAGCAGGGTTGACTCCGGAGTATGGAAATTTGTAATCAATTTATCAACAACTTTAAACTGATAGAAAGGATATATAAATTTATCCGTATATCCTTTATGGGCTTTAACCAAACCTTCAGCAGTAGTGCTTGTCTCAAGAGCTCGTGAAGCACTTGTGCCCACGGTAAAGACGTTATGCTTACTGTTGATAGCCTCGTTTATAAGATCAGCAGCTTCCTGGGTAATCTCATAATATTCGGAATCCATTTTATGCTTGGTTAAATCTTCAACCTCAACAGGTCTAAAAGTTCCCTGCCCAATATGGAGTAATACGGGAACAATTTTAACACCTTTTTTCTCAATTTTCTGAAGAAGTTTTGGAGTAAAGTGCAATCCGGCAGTAGGAGCAGCAACAGAGCCGTCAACTCTTGCATATACCGTCTGATAATTTTCTTTATCTTCAGGTTTTGGCTCTCTTTTGATATAAGGCGGTAATGGAGTTAAACCTATTTTCTCAACAGCTTTAAAAACATTGCCTGGTTGGTTAAACCTTACAGTACGTCCTCTTGAAGTTGTATTATCAATTACTTCGCACCATAATTTATCATTAAAATAAATTTTGTTACCAATTCTAACCTTTCTCGCTGGATCAACAATTACGTCCCAGATGCATTCTTCCGCATTTAATTCTCTTAGTAAAAAGACTTCAATTTTTGCATTAGTTTTTTCTTTTTTGCCAAATAATCTTGCTTGAAATACTTTTGTTTCATTAACAACAAGGACATCACCTTTTTCCATATAATCTACAACATCAGAAAAAGATTTAGTCTCAATTTCCTCAGTTTCTTTATTTACAACCATAAGTTTAGCTTTGTCCCTTGGAGATACGGGATCTTTCGCAATACTAGCTTTAGGCAAGTTATATTTGAAGTCTGATAGTTTCATCATTATTACCTTTAAAAGTGAATAACCTATTATCAGAAGATCTGATAATGTTCATTAAAAAGTTGCGGCATCCTGATGTAAGGACGCCGCAATATATTATTACTTATTTTTTCTTAGATACAGTTTTTGCTTTTACAGCAGCTTTTTTTGCCGGTTTTGCTTTAGCAACAGCTTTTTTAGCCGGAGCTGCAACAACCTTTGCAGCGTTTTCAAGCAATACAGCGCGGGCTGCTGCTAAACGTGCAATTGCTACTCTAAAAGGAGAACAAGAAACGTAGTTCATTCCAACCTGATGGCAGAATTCTACAGATGATGGCTCGCCGCCATGTTCACCGCAAATACCAACTTTAAGGTCTGGTCTTACGCTTCTTCCTTTTTCGGTACCCATTTTAACTAATTCGCCCACACCTTCTCTGTCTAATGCTTCAAATGGATCTACTGGTAAGATTTCATCTGCAACATATAATGGCAGGAATTTACCGGCATCGTCTCTGGATAAGCCAAATGTAGTCTGGGTTAAATCGTTTGTACCAAAACTAAAGAATTCTGCACGTTCTGCAATCTGATTTGCGGTTATTGCAGCGCGCGGCAGTTCTATCATTGTTCCGACTAAATAAGGTATTCTTTTCTTTTTCTCTTTGAATACTTCTTCAGCTACTCTGCGAACAATTGATTCCTGGAGTTTGAATTCATTAATATGACCAACTAATGGAATCATAATTTCTGGTTTAACCTTAACACCTTTTGCGGCAACATTGCATGCAGCTTCAATTACTGCTCTTGCCTGCATTTCGGTAATTTCAGGATAAAGAACTCCTAAACGGCATCCTCTAAATCCTAACATAGGGTTAAATTCATGTAAGCTTTGTACTTTTTCTCTTAATTTAGCTTCGGAAATACCGATTGCTTTTGCTGTTTCTTTGACATCTTTATCATCATGAGGT
>JAUZPC010000151.1 GCA_030706105.1 Bacteroidota bacterium
TATATGCACCCTCCCAAAATAAGGGAGGGCGGAAAAAATGATTAATTTGTTTTTATCTTATAACCATCATCTTTTTTGCAGCAGTAAATTCACTACCGGATGTTGAGCTTCTAAATACAAGCTTATAGAAATATACCCCGCTTGATAATTGATGATTATTATTTCCTGTAGAAAAAGCGACTTGGTAATTTCCCTCAGGCATATTCTGATTTATTAACTCAGATACTTTTTCTCCTAATATATCATATACTGAAATATTAACGTTCCCATTTTCAGGGATTGAATAATTTATTTGGGTAGATGGATTAAAAGGATTCGGGTAGTTTTGATCCAACCGGAAACTGAGCTTATTCCCTACGTCATTTACTCCGGTTGAACTGACTACATTAACAGTAAAATTCTGAGCAAAGTTCCAGTTATCACCCAGAGGTGTACCATCAAGGTTTACACTATTGCCGTTTGCAAATATTGTCTGAGTACCTATTGATGCGGGAGCGGTATAGCTAAATATAAAAATCACCGCATTTGCTATGGGACTTTTAGGAGAAGTATGAGTTAGTTCACCATCTAAAAGCTGCAGGTCATTACCGCTTGGAGCAAGAGCCCCGGTTGATGCTGCAATGTTAGTACCTCCGGCTACTAAAGGACCGCCGACTATTGTAACAGCATACATATTAGTAGAACCTGCCTGTACCTGTGTTGGCCCGCTGATTTGAACAGTTACATTTGTAAATGGTGAACTGCCATGGCAAGTGCATCCAACCCCATTTTTTAAGGTTCTTCCGGTTATGCCGAATTGATGACCATTTACAGATATGGAAGACAAAAAGACAATAACTAATATTGTATTTATATAAAAAATAATTTTCTTTTTCATTTCATTTCCTGTTTTGCTTTTTTGCAAGTTAATTTGAAAATAGATGTAAAAAAGTGATCCCCAATAAGAAGAAGAGCAAATCACACGCTGATTAAATGATAGAATAAAGTACACAACCCGGTTATAACCGGCTGAGATGTTGAGTTATTGGTAATATTTCGTTATGCGTCCAAAGAATTTATCATATAAAAATATGCTTGTAATTGTAGCTTATTAGAAATAATAATTATATAATGTTAATCCAAGCTAATAAACAGCCGATCTTAACAATTTAGATAACATATACTCTTTAATTAATACATTTAAATCTTTATTTTTACACCTTATTAAAATAATCTTTATCGAGAAAGAGCAATGTACGACAATAAATATGGATACTTTTCTGAAGATTCAAATGAATATGTAATTACAGATCCCCGCACACCCAGGCCATGGTTCAATTATATGTGGAATGACCATTACGCAGGGCTTATTTCTCATACAGGCGGCGGTTTTAGTTATTTAGACACTCCAAGAGATAATAGACTTACCAGAATGAGATATAATTGCCTGCCGTGGGATAGACCCGGCCGGTATGTGATAGTAAAAGATACTGAATCCGGAAAATATTGGTCATTAAGCTGGGCTCCTACAATTGATTTGAATTATGATTTGTATGAATGCAGGCATGGATTCGGTTATACAAAAATTACAACGGAAATAAACGGTATAAGAGGGGAAATTACTTATTTTGTTCCTAATGATATAAATGCTGAAGTCTGGCATGTTAATTTAACAAACTTAACAAATAAAAGCCGGCGCCTGGAAATTTATTCTTTTACGGAATTATTGATGGGCAATGCTCTTAATGATTTAATAAATCAGCCTAACGACAAACATTTTACTGAAATTATTTTTAATAACCAGCAAAAAACATTAGAAGCCACCAGACGTTATTGGGTGCTTAATAAAAAAGTATCTGTTGCACAGCCAAATATAGACTGGAAACATATTGTCCATTTTACCCAAACTTTACCTATTAAAGGCTTTGACGGCAGCCTGGATAAATTTATCGGAAAGTGGCGTTCAGAAGCTAATCCTATTTGTATTGAAACAGGCAAAATGACAAATTCTGAAATTACTGCCGGTGATCCCATTGCTGCTTTACAATCTAAAATTATTTTGAATCCCAAAAAGACAAGGGAATTTGCAGTCGTTTTTGGGGTATCTGCAAAGGAAAGTGAAAATCCTTATAAGGATCTTCAATGGGAAAAACTTACAAATATCAATTTTGTAAAAGAGCAGTTTGAATTATTAAAAAACAAATGGGAAAAGCATTTAAGCACAGTCTCTACTATAACACCTGATAAGAAATTCAATTTAATGATAAATTCATGGAATCAGTATCAGGCTGCCGTAACTTTTGACATGGCGCGCAACTCAGGTTATTATCACGGAGGTTTATTATTTGGAACAGGTATGAGAGACCAATTCCAGGATATTATTGGAATGGTTATTAGTCATCCCGATAAGGTTAGAGCCAGACTGCTGAATGCATTAAGATTCCAATTTAAAGACGGTTCTACTTTGCACAATTTTTTTAAACTAACGGATTGGGGCGAAAAAACCAATCACTCCGATACACCGTTATGGATTCCTTTTGGGTTAGTGGAGTATCTAAATGAAACTGCGGATTTCTCAATTCTTGATGAAGTTGTAAAATACTATGATGAAGGTGAAGGTACAGTTTATGAACATCTAAAAATGGCAATCGATTTTGCTTTATCCGCCACTACTAAACGGGGTATTCCAAAAATCATGAATGGTGACTGGAATGATACTTTAGACCATGTGGGACCTCAGGGTAAGGGAGAAACAATTTGGGGCGCCTTTTTTCTTTCTTATGTAATTAAAAAAACTTTTGAGCTGCTTGAGTTTAAGAAGGATGAAGAAACCCTGGCAAGATGGAAAAAGGCTTATGATAACATCGGAAAAATAGTAAATGAAGTTGCCTGGGATGGTGAATGGTACATACGTGCATTTAGGGACAATGGTGAACCTCTGGGTACAAGCAAACATAAGCAGGGTAAGATTTTTATTAACTCGCAGTCATGGGCAATTATCAGCGGGCAGGCGCCTAAAGACAGAGCCGCTAAATGTTTAAGTTCGCTTAAAAAATATTTGGCTAAATCCAACGGTATGCAGATATGCTGGCCTTCTTATACTGAAGTTGAAGATAATGTAGGGCTTATCAGCCGCTGTGTTCCCGGGAAAAAAGAAAATGGTGCAATTTTTAATCATGCTTCTTCCTGGGTTGTGCTTGCTGCCATTATGCAGGGAGATGCTGAGTTTGCATTTGATATTTACAGCAGAATGAATCCTATAAATTCCTCCAAGAGAATTGACCGTTATGAAGTAGAGCCTTATGTCTATGCAGAATATGTTACAAGTTCTGATCACCCGACTGAGGGTCAGGCAAGTCACTCATGGTTAACAGGTACTGCGGTTTGGATGTTCAGAATAGGAATTGACAGCATTTTGGGCTTTTCTCCTTGCCTTAAGGGTATGTACATAAATCCTAACATACCTAAAACCTGGAAAGTTTTTACGGCTAAAAGGTCTTTTAGAGGTAAAACAATCAACATGACTGTAAAGAATGCAGATAGAAAAAATTCAGGAGTGAAAAGCATATCTGTAAATGGCGTTAAGCTTAATGATAATTTAATTGACGTTAATGCTTTTGATTCTAACGAATTAAATGTTGAAGTCATAATTAAATAGTGATATTTCTTTCTTGTGAAATTGGAAAAAATATATAATGAAATAGGAGTGAAGAATGGGCATCATATTCTTGTCCATTCTTCCTATCGAAAAATTAGGGATGCCTTTAATATTCCAATTACAGATTTTATTACCTCATTAAAAAACGTAGTATCAGTTAAAGGTTCTTTGATCATGCCCGCCTTTACATACAATTTTGCGCTTGCTTTGGGTACGGAGGAAATTTTCAATAGAGACAAGAGTCCGGCAAAAACAGGGGCTGTAAGTGAGTGTTTTAGATTAATGCCTGATGTGGTTAGAACCTCTTCTCCTACACATTCATTTTCTTTGTGGGGAGAAGTTACAAATTTTATAGGTGAAGATAATTCCCCAATATCTCCTTTAGGTAAAGGCAGTGTTTTAGATTGGCTTGCAAATACTTCCGGCACATATATTATGCTCGTAGGTGTGGATTTTCACTCTTTTACTTTCGGGCATTATCTGGAAACTGCCGCTCCTGTTCCCTGGGCCGATATTTCACCGTGGGATTATATGTTTGTAAAAAAGGCCGGAGTTTCAACAAATGGAATACAAAGGTTAATGGAGATTCCGGGTTGCAGTAAGTCCTTTGTCAATTTTGAAAACTATTTAGTTACTAATAGACTTATTGATGCCTATGTTTTTAATAACTGTACTATTTATTATGTGTCCGTATCCTTATTGTTAGAGAAGGGTTTGCAGTATTTTAGAGACAATTATTCAGAGCTTTTATGCAAAGATGAAAATTGCAGACCGTGTTGTGAACGAAGAAATAAATTGAACTTATATTAGATATTAGAATGGAGACGATTTTTGAAAAGATTCTTATTTGCTGAAAAGAAAACATTTGGAACATTTACTACTTTTGAATTAAAAGACACCGCCTCCGGTGCCTCGGCAGAGGTTGCACTTAAAGGTGCAACATTGCTTAAGTATTATATAAATTTAAATAATGAATTGTTTAATATAATTGATGGATTTAAGACACCGGAAGAACTTATAAAAGCTAAAGGTGCAAGGTCCTATATAATGACTCCGTTTGCCAACAGAATTCCTGATGGAAAATATTCATTTGAAGGAAAAAGTTACGTAATTGAACCTGTCCCTCCCAGAACAGAAGTAATACACGGTTTTACGGCTTCACATATTTTCGGTTTGGAAGAATATGCAGAGACTGATGAGTTTGCCTCAATTACATTAGTTACTGATATTACTCCTGATCAATATAAGGGTTATCCATTCAGCCTAAAGGTTAGTGTTAAATTTACTTTGTCAGAGGAGAAGCTTGATATTGCGGTTACAAGTGTGAATACAGGAGAGAATTCCGCTCCTTTCTTCTGCGGGTGGCATCCTTATTTTAGAACTAATGAAGATGGAATTGAAAATCTTATCCTTACAATTGATGCTGAAAGTGTTATATCAATGGATGAAAAGTTTATTCCCCTAAAAGGTTCTGCCGCTTTTTCTCCAATAGAAAACCATAAGCGCGATGATTACAGATCTGTACTTACTGAAAAGGAAAGAATTATAAATAACAGAAAATTGGATTTGTGTTATGCAAATCTCAATCTGGATAAAAAGGGTTTTGCTTATTCATCTATCTATGATCCCGATAATGGTCTTAAAATTACTATGTATCAAAAAGGCGGCGTAACTCTTGCTTTTTCTGGTGACTCTTTGATTGCGAGAAAAAGAAAAGCTGTTGCACTGGAGCCAATGATGGCACTTACAAACGCATTCAATCGTGAAGACTTTAAAAAACTTATAACAATTCAACCGGGAGCAAGTATTTCTTTTAACTTTGGAGTGAAAGCTGAATGCTTAAAAAAATAATTATTTGTTGTATCGTCTTATTTGCCCAGATTTGTTTTTGCCAGAACAATTCTTTTACATCAGAAAAAGAGCGTAAAGAATTCAAAGAGAAAGTAAATCAGTTGGTGAAAGAAGTTTCTTCCTTGAAATTTAACCAGGGTAATGCTAAAAAATTCAATGAGTTCTTTTGGAGCATTGAGCTTATTCAGATTAAAAATAGAGATATATACAATACTTTAAAGCTTGCTGCTAAATACTTTAATAATGTAGATTCAGAGACGCAAAGAGGTTATTTGGAAGTATTGTATGGACTTTTCCCCACAGAATTTACGGACGAGGTCTTCCAGATACTTAATAAAACCGAAAATCCCAAGCTGTTTGCTATGTGTGTGCATTATTTGATAAGAGCTAACTATAATGCTTTTGATTCTAAATTTTATTCGGATCTTACTGAACGCAAATTTAAAGAATATAAAAAGAATCCAATTCTGCTATGTCTGACAGAGGATATCTCTAAACCCGGTAAGGACAGGCCTGAATTAGCTGATTTATTACAGCAGCCATTTGGTAAAAACAATATTGTAATTTTTAGTCTTCAAAGGAAAGACCGGAAAAATACAGGGATGGTGATTATAAAAGATGCAAACGGAAAATTTGTAAAAGACGAAAATGGCGGGTTGTTCGCAGTTCCGCAAATGGCAATGGCTGTTAGTAATTTACCCTGCTATTTAACAAATGGAAATACTCCGCAGGGCATATTCTCATTTAAAAGTATTGATGCGCCTACAAATAAGTTCATTGGTACTACTCCATTATTAACTACCGTTCTGCCTTTTGAATTAAGCTATGATGCATGGCTGCCTGATTCTGTTAAAGGGAAAAAAGTTGAATGGAGTTTAGATCTATATAAAAACCTGCTTCCTAAATCATGGCAAAATTATTTTCCAATATACTATGCGTTCTATGCGGGGAAGGCAGGACGAAGTGAAATTGTAAGTCACGGAACGGCAATTGATCCTTCTTATTATTCCAAAGAAAAATATACACCATTTACCCCTTCATTAGGATGCCTTTCAACTAAAGAAATATGGGATAAAGATGGCAGACTGGTGGAAAGCGATCAGCTGAAATTATTGAAAGCTATCGGGAGTACTAACAAAACAAAGGGTTTTCTTGTGGTTGTTGAACTGGATGATAAAAATGAGCCGGTTAGCTTAAGTGAAGTGGAGAATATAATAAAGGAATTGGATAACCGGGGGAAATAGAAATATCTTGTTGGTTTTAGAGTCGTCTCTATTCATTTTATATAGATCACTTCTCAAAATGCTATCTTTATTGGTAGATGTTATACATTGATTAAAATGCATTTCTTGGTTACTTTTAAAGATTATAAAAAATTTGAAAATGAAA
>JAUZPC010000152.1 GCA_030706105.1 Bacteroidota bacterium
ACAGATTTTGGCGAGAATTGGTCTTCTTGTAATAACGGCATTTATGCAGCACAGACGCTGGATATTATTTTTGACAAAGGCGAAACACTATATGCCGCCTGCTGGAGCAACGGAATATATAAATCGACAAATTATGGAGATTCCTGGATACGGATAAACCACGGGCTCACAAATGTTAATTTGCTTTCAATTGTTGTAGATACAAATGGTGTATTTATGGCAGGAACAGACCACGGCATATTTAGGTCAACCGATAATGGAGAAAGCTGGGTGCAGGTTACTTCCATAGGAAATGATTTTTCTTTCCATCTTTATAAAGACAGAAGAAACCGAATTTATACTTTAAATTACGGGGACGGGATTTACAGGACCACCAATCTGGGTGTTACCTGGGAAAGAATTGATGACGGATTTGGCTCTTATTTTGCATTCGGTTTTGCAATTGACAGCAGCGATAATATATATGCAGGCACAAGAAACGGCTATATATATAAATCAACAAATGACGGTTTAAGCTGGACTTCACTTAGAAACACAAATAATATTTATAACTCGGTAATTGCAAACATTGTTGTTGCCCCCAACGGCTATATATATGCAACTAATATGGAGGAAGGAGTATTAAGGTCAACCGACAATGGAGCCACCTGGACTGTTATGAACAACGGCATAAGCGGCCTTGAAATGAGTGATATTAAAATAAACGGCAGGGGTGAAATATATATGTCAACTGATGACGATAAATTTTACCTGTCTTCAAACAATGGCCAGAGTTGGCAGAATATACTTTCAAATCTTGAAAAGACCAGAGTGAATCAGATTATATTTGATAAGTATAATAATGTATATCTGGCAACAGATGAGAGCGTATGGAGAAATGCAGATGCCATAACTCCCGTTGAGATTGTTAACCTTACAGCACAAACAGAGGGAAATAACGTAAGGCTTGAATGGACTACTGCAACGGAGGTAAACAATTACGGGTTTACAATCGAAAGGAAAGCTTTCAACTCAGCCCAATGGGCAGAAATAGCTTTTATTAAGGGTGCAGGTTCATCATCAAAGCCGGTAACATACTCTTACATTGATAATAAAATACCTTCGTCAAAATACAACTACAGGCTTAAACAGACCGATTATGACGGAAGCCGTAAATACTATTACTTCAATAAAGAAATATCCATAACAGGCCCCGCGACATATTCCTTAAGCCAAAATTATCCCAACCCATTTAATCCAAGTACAACTATACGTTACTCTATTAAAGATGCAGGATTGGTGAAATTGGAAATTTATGATATTCTCGGCAGAAAAGTAGCTACAATTGTTAATGAAGAAAAACCGGCGGGGGAATATGAAGTTAATTTTAACGGAAATAATCTTGCGTCTGGTATATATTTTTATAAACTGGCCACAGGTTCATTTACACAAATAAGAAAGATGCAATTATTAAAGTAATAAAGAATTAAGATGAGGCTACCAAATACCATTTATTTAATCAGGCAGCCTCTTTTAGTATATATTATTTTAATTTTTTCAGAACGGCCGAAGTCAGACTTTGAAGCGTAATACTTTTGGCGGATATATTTTTATTGGTTAATAAATTTTTATAAACTGCTTTTTCAGGTAATGTAAAAGTCTGTTCATTTGGTTCCAGGTTGAATAAAACAATAATCTCGTTCTTATCATCAAATCTTTTATATGACAACTTTTTACCTTCTGTAGTTAGAAAAGCAATATCGCCTGAAGCTAAAACGGGATTACTTTTTCTTATGCTTATCAATTTTTTATACCATTCATATTGAATTTTGTTGAATCCGACTTTATCATATTCCTTAGGTCCCGGTTGATAATTATTTCTGGTTTCGGGTTCAAATTTAAATTCCTTCCACCAAAGGGGTTTTCTGCTGTGCGGATCGTCTGCACCCCACATACCAAGCTCTTCACCGTTCCAAATCTGTGGGGCACCTATGGTGGTGAACAAATGAACCAGGTATAACCTTACTCTTCGGTAAGTCTCTTCATCCGGTTTGCCGGTTTTATAAGCGGGATCGTCATTAGGAGTTGATTTGAATTTATATTTATTTGAATTATAAAAACACGTTAGTAGTCTTGGGACATCGTGCGTGGAGGATGTATTCATCATAGCATAGCGGTTAGCCTTTGGAACCCGACTCCACTGGAATTCAAGACTGTCTTTTAATTGCTTAGCATCAATATCATAGAGGGTTTTAGCAAAAAAGTATCTTGCGGGGCGATACACCTGATAAAACATTACAGCATCAAAAATGTCACCCTGAGTATATGGTGCGGGATTCATTAATTGATCGGGCCATTCTTCCCACCATATTTCTCCAACAAGATAAGCATTTGGCTGAATTGAGCGAACATATTTCCTGTAATCTCTCCAAAAGCCCAAACCAATTTGATCAGCAACATCAAGCCTGTAACCGTCTATTCCTTTAGAGGTATCACCATCAGGAGCCAGCCATCTTTTAGTTACTGCAAAGATGTGCTGTTTTGCGCCTTCATTTATATTACCCTCATAAGGGTGTCCTGATTTCCTTTCGGTAGTAATATCAACTTTTTTTAGTTCAGGAAGTGTCTCAACATTCATCCAGCCTTTGTAAGCAAATTCATTTTGTGGAGTAGCCGGGTTATCAAATGATTTTATATCATACCAATCTTTATAAGGTGATAATGACTGGTTTTTTAAGATATCCTGCCAGGCCCAGAAGGTTGTTCCGGTGTGGTTCCACGAGTAGTCCAAAATTATTTTCATATTTCTCTTATGTGCTTCTTTAATCAGCTTAAGAAATAACTTATCGGCAGAAGTCCATTTCCAGGTTGAAGGATCATTGGGCTTTTCACTTGCGATTATTTTATTATCTCC
The DNA here is from genome assembly GCA_030706105.1 of Bacteroidota bacterium. Classification (GTDB taxonomy): domain Bacteria; phylum Bacteroidota; class Ignavibacteria; order Ignavibacteriales; family Ignavibacteriaceae; genus JAUZPC01. Next base: position 2,894 of record JAUZPC010000152.1, read on the forward strand.
TGCGGGATCGGGTCCGAAGTTAACATCTACATGATGATAATTGCGGGCATCGTATTTATGCAATGAATTTGCATCATTGATGGGATTCAGGAATAGGGCAGTGATGCCAAGGTTCTTTAAATAATCCAGTTTATCCAAAACTCCCTGCAAATCCCCGCCATACCTTCTGTACATTGCAATATAGTTAAATGGTTTACCCGTAGCTTTAGCCCAGTCTTCCAGTTCAAACCAGTTGCGTGTCCAAGGGGTAACAGACCAGCCTTTGGGAGCAAACATATTTACAGGTGCGATGTTAATATTTTCAGGCTTAGGATCGTTGGATTTATCTCCATTATAGAAACGCTCAACAAATATCTGATACCATATAACATTTTTTGACCATTCAGGCGGCTTGTTAAAATCAGTCTGCGGAAAGACTAAAGACTGAATGCACAGTAATGTCAGTAATAAAAACAAAGTTCGTTTCATAATAATTGCATTTTAGTTAAAATAATAGAATCTTCAAATTCAAAGAGAGACTATCAGGAAATTCTGCGTCTCATTTAGTTTGATTAATACCGGTGCAAAATATAATTTATTTAGAATAAATATCAAATTTTGGTTTTATCAAAGCAGTCCGGGTAGTAATTAAGTAGTAATTTCAATTTAAGAGATATCCTATAATTTTTAAATAATTGCAAAAAAAATTTGGCAGAATGGAATACATTTAATATTTTTAAATATTATAAGTACGTCTATTTGTTATACTTAAACTATTAACAAATCAGAAAATGCTTCGATTATCAAATTGTATCTACTGAGTTATTTACTAAATATTTTTTAGAAAAACTGTTGTTGAATAAAGATACCTAATTATTCACTAACGATATATTTAAACACTTTTAAAACCGGCATAATACGGCTGCTAAAATATGCGAGATGATAAATATGTTAAACAAGATGTTATTCTCAAAGTTATTAATAATTTCGTTTCTTATGTTTTGCGGAATAACATTTTCGCAGTATGAATTTCCTACTGATTATTATCCTGCCGGTTCTCATCCAAGAATATGGTTGACACAAGAGCGATTAACCACACTTCAAGCGGCGCGTACAGCAAATACTGAGGAGTGGCAAAGGTTTTATGCTCAAGTTACAATTCTTATGGATACTTCAACCGAAGTACCTAACGGCTGGCCTCAATGGGTTAAATATAGCGGTGCTATTCCATTTACGGCATTAATGTATCAGCTTACGGGAGATACTATCTATGCTAATAAAACCTTTTATTTTGCAATGAAGGCTGATACTTCTTTTGCAAGTTCTGAAAATTACTGGATTGGCAACTGCGAGTATTTAGCTTGCGGATACGACTGGATATACAATTACATGAATGCTGACCAGAAAGATGCCTACCGTAAAGTAATTATGGCTTACAGCAATAATATGTGGCATATAGTTCACTGGGACGGTTCAAATGATACTTATACGTCGATGGACTCTGACAGAAACACTTTGGGCGGTTCACAGTACCTTATGTTTGGGGCGGCGATGTATGGAGATTTTAATGAAGATGCAATCAAGCTTTTAAACCGTTTTTGGTGGATATGGAGCAGAGGGACAGGTGACTCTACAAGAATTAACAGCATGAAACCCAATCCGGTTAGGAAAATGGTAGGGGATGCACAAGGCGGGATTTATTATACCGGGCTGGCATATTATATGGGTACGGATATTAGAGGTATAAGCCACATATTTTCTACTTTAAGAACTGCCTGTAATTATAATTTAGTAGAGAAAGAACCGCAGCTTACTTCTATATGGAAGAACTTAATACGGGGAGTTATTGATCAGACTGATCCTCCCCGAGCTTATTTTTATAATTTAGGCGATTGGCAGGATGATAATAATATATATGATCAACCCTGGACTCACAGGTTTTTAACATATGCTATATGGGAAGCAGATCAATGCGGAAGTTCAGACTGGGCAGCAATAGGCAGAGGATTTAAGAATTCGTGCGCCAGCTACAGACATGCTGACCAGTTTACTGAGTTTTTCTTTACAACACCCGGAGCATCATCTGTTGATCCCTATACCGCTAATCTTCCCTTGATAAGGGCCAGTAAAGGAATAGATTATTTATTCTTCAGAAATGGCTGGGGGACTAATGCAACTTATGGAGCATTCTCTGCACAAGGCGCCGAACCTGTTGACCATCAAGGTGAAGACACGGGATGCTTTACTTTATTCAGAGAGGATGATTATCTTACAAAAACTCTTACTGGCTATAGGGATTTTAATGATGCCAGTTTTGTATTTAATAACCTTTCTATTGAAAATGGTATGACAAATGGAAGTCCAAGAGTAAGAACCGGAGGAGAGAAAAAAGCATCCATGGACAGGCACCGGGAAAACAATTCATACCCTTTATTTGCTTATGCAATGATGCAGGGGGATGGGCAATGGAATCTTGGACCTGGTGAATGGGCTGCAGATACAATTGCCTTCAAACCTGTTAAAACCTATCGTCGCCATTTTTTCTGGGCAGGAGATTATGTCGTAGTACTTGACAGGCTACGTGCAAAGAAACAGGTCAGTACTACATATCGTCTTCGTGCTTTATCAGAGCCGAATTTAACAGATTATACCATTACACAAAGCAGTATTAACGGAAATCAGAAACTTCTGCACCAAACTCTTGAACCTTTAGGTGTTACTTTTGAGAAGTTTGATGAAAGTGTTTGGAAGACACAATATCAACCTTATGAGATGCATACTGCTGATTGCAAATGGCAATATAGAATAAAGCCTGCTACAACGGACAGTCTTAATCTTTTAAATGTAATGCAGATGGGGCCTTCTTCAATGAGTAGTTTTGATCCAATGGAACATATAAGTGATCAAAATAATTCGGGAGTTAAAATTGGCAATTGGGCAATTGTTTTTGGAACAGGAGAAAATTTAAGGAATAATGTTATATATACAATTAATGCTACTGCTGATACTACCCGCCACCTAATAGCAGATATTGAACCGGGCAATTATTATATCTATGCAAATAATATTGAAGTTGCACATTTAGATGTTCTTGCCGAGGATAACACAGCATATTTTACTACCTGTACTTCTGGAAGTACTGAAATAAAAATGACTCCGGTTGCATTGCCGGTTGAGCTTGAGTCATTTGCAGGAAAACAATTAAATGGAAAAGTTATACTTAACTGGACAACAGCAACAGAAAAAAGTAATTATGGCTTTTTTATTGAACGGAAATTATCAACTTCAAGAGATGGAGACAGCAGTTGGATTGAATTAGGCTTTGTTAAAGGAAATGGAAATAGTAATTCAAAAAAAGCATATTCATTTGAAGACAACAAAATTAAAAAAGCTGGTAAGTATGTTTATAGACTTAGACAGGCGGACACTGACGGCATTATCCATTATGCTATACAAATAGAAATTTCTGTTAATTTTGTTAAAGATTTTAAACTGGAACAAAACTTTCCCAATCCGTTTAATCCTTCCACTACCATTAAATATTACATCCCTTTAGAGAGTAAAGTAAGTATTACAGTTTACAATGCACTTGGTTCAAAAGTAAAAGAACTTGTAAATGAGACTAAACATCAGGGCAATTATGATATCAAGTTTGATGGTCAGGGGTTGGCAAGCGGAGTATATTTTGTAACTATAAAAGCTGCTTCGGTTGACGGCAGGAAATCATTTGTTGATTCAAAAAAAATGATTTTAATGAAGTAAATTTTGAAATTTATAAGAGATATAGAAGGAAGTATATAATTTTAGCATTAATTTTTTGAAACATAATGCCGGGTTAATTATATTTGGTATTATGATTGAAAAATATAAACACATTATCTGGGACTGGAACGGTACTATTCTTAACGATGTTGAGTTAA
>JAUZPC010000153.1 GCA_030706105.1 Bacteroidota bacterium
ATCAGCCTAAAGGAGATTGAGCCCGGTACGGGCGGTATGTTAGTAGCTATGTGAATCAAAAGGAAGCTTAAAGAGCTCTGTGGGAGCGATATGTTGTCCTATTATTTTATCCTTATTACCTATGAAAAGTGCTCTGGTCCGTTCTTTCCTTATATGCCGCTCCAACAGAGCTTTTTTACACGCTTATTTTTTGTCACCGGCATAAAACATCCAATTACATAATTTTTTCAATCTCTGTGCCGGATAAAGTTTTGTCATTCCTTGGGCTTCTTCATACTTTCGGTATCAAGGCGGTACCTCTCAAAATCTTTGGAGGGAATTATTTCCGATCCGAACTCACGCGTGTAAACCTGTGTAAACTCAGCACCAAGAAACAGTATCTGGGCAGAGTAATAAACCCACAAAAGCAAAATTACCAGGGAACCCGCGGCTCCGTATGTGGAGCTAAATGAACTTGAGCCAAGATATAATCCAATCAGGGATTTACCTATTATAAATAAGAATGAGGTAACCAGAGCGCCTACCCACATATCTTTCAGTTTAAGGCGTACGTCCGGCAAAACCATAAATATAAGGGCAAAGAGAAGGTATATTACCCCTAATGAAATAACATTATTGGCAAGCTCCAATAACTGCGTAGGAATTTTAAGAGCCGTACCGGCAAAAAAACTATTTATGGCATTTAAGGCGGCACTTACCAATAACGAAACCAGCAGAAGAAAGCCGGTGCTTACAACAAGCGCAAATGATCTGATTCTATCCGTAAATAAAGCCTTAATAAAATTTCTGCCCTGTTTAGGCTTTACTTTCCATATCATATTAAGAGAGTCCTGCAGATCAATAAATGAAGCCGTAGCGCTCACAACTAATGTAAGAAAGCTGATAATGATAGCTATAATGCCTGTGGCAGGACTGTTTGTATTTTTAAGGGCAGTCTGCACTATTTCCGCACCCTGCCTGCCTATCAGACCTTCTATCTGCCCGATAATCTCACCCCTTGCAGCCTGAGCCCCAAAAAGTAGTCCTGCTATGCTGATAATAATTAGTAATAATGGCGCCAGGGAAAATATTGTGTAAAACGATAATGAAGCTCCAAGCTTTGGAGCCTTATCATCAATCCATTCATTAAAAACCGTTACAATAAAGCTCCATATCCTTTTAAAATTAGGCACTTTCAATATTTTTCCTTTTGCTTATTGAGCTGATAAAATAAATATCGAAGCATGGAATAAAAAGGAACGCAGTCACATCTATTTAGCATTTACCTTAGTCTTAAATGCAGAATAAGTTTCTAAAGTTATCCCTTTCTTACTTATTAGTATCCTGTCGGCTCCCCACCTGTTGAACATAATTTTATTAGTACAATTGTTTTCCAAATCCAGTTCAAACGTTAAATGTTCTCCGAAGTTATCCCAGTTCATATGATTATTACGCTTTGTTAACGTAATATTTTTTATGGGGCTATTCGGTTTATCAGTTGTTACAACTATGTCGATTGAATCTCTCCTTTGCATCGGTTCCGAAAAAGCAATTTCATATTTAGCGTGTGTCGTTTCGGTCAGTTCTTTATCTTTCATTGAACAGGTTTTAATTACAGGGTACGAATTGGATACCTGCTGATGCCCGCACCATTCTAAAAACGACGGATATAAATCCTTTAACTTCTGATCATCTTTTTTCTTATCATAAAGCTGCTTTAGCTTTTTGTTAAATATTGAGCTTGCATAAAATCCTCTGCTGGAGTTCTGCAATATCCAGTTCTGGCAGACCTTCTGTGCGGCTTCAGGAAAATATTTGTAAGTAAAAATGTCATAAACAGCCCAGGTCATATATTCGTTAAATGTTGCAAGATCATATCTCTCATAACCGCTGCCGAAGTCCCATTTTGCAGGTATAAAGTCCGCAGCGGCTATTTGCTTATATTTATCCGTAGCAGCGTTTACAAAAAAATGGTCCACTTCGGTAAAAAGCATATGGATGTTTTCGGCAAATTCGTCCCGGGGTATTTCATTGGGGGATTTTAACGCAATTACCCAGTCAGGCACTGTTACAAAGTTTGTAGGAACTCTGTTTACCTCCCTCATGCAATTCATCCTTCCTACAAGCGGAGATAGTACTATGTGATATTCTGAATTAGTTTGCGGACTGCCGAATTCATCTGTTAAGAATTGAATCACTTCATTCAGCATTTGCGATTTGTTATATGTGGCTATTAGCTTATCATAATAAGATTTATGATCTGAGAAGAATTGTCTGAATTTAGACTTTTCTGCAAAGTCTTTTATCAGCTCCAGGTTCTCTTCAAACTGATTTAACGTATCTATGGCTCTAAGCTTATTTATCCTCTTTATATCTGAATTGGCATCAAAAACAAACCCATACGAGTCCGTTCTGAAACTCAAATATTTATCCCATTCCCTGCGGGAGTAATTCACCTTAGATATCAGCGGGTGATTTGAATATTGTTTAAAATAGCTGATTACTTCTTTATAGTACTGCGATTCCTTATTTACCTCATACGGATCATTTATTCCATAAGGCGTTATTGCTAAGATGATGTTGGCTAATTCATATACTTCCGATATGTTTGTTTTAATAGTGTTCTGCTGTCCTGATGCAATATTGCACCAGAGCAGAAGACCGATAAATGTAAATTTAAGTAATGTTTTCATTATACCCTAGTTTGTTATAACCTGTTTACTTGTTAACTGATAATAGGCGACATAGCGCCTTTTTATTTTATTTTATTAGACTTATCCATGCTCCAAATGGTTGTAAGGAGATATCATAATCTTGCATAATACCTTTTCCATCGTAGTACAACTTAAACCGGTAAGAGGGCAGCACGGGCAACGGGTAAATAGTTTATTGCTTGTTCGCACTAAATAGGGCAGTTTTAAAGGACGTTTTTTAATATCTAAAATAATTTCAGGATGGCCGCAATTGCACTTTGTAATCTTTCGTCAAACTTCGGTGCCATTTATCAATTCATTAAAAACCGTAACAATAAAGCTCCATATCCTCTTAAAATTAGGCACTTTCAATATTTTTCCTTTTGCTTATTGAGCTTATAAAACAAATATCGAAACATGGAATAAAAAGGAACGCAGTCACTTCTATTTTGCCGGTACAAGACAAACCGTACTACTTATTTGTATTTATCTGTAGCAGTGTTGAAATAAAGGGCGGCAATTTAAGCCGCCCTCCCTTTTTATGTTCCCAGCCAATAAGTTAATTTTAACATAAATATATTGTCCGGATGAATATCAACTAACCCTTTAACTGAACTGTTGAATTCAAAATCTCCGCTGGAATCCATATCCTGTCTGCTTTGAGTCCATACTAAAAAGAGTGCTGATCCAGGCATATATTCCCAGCGTAACACGGCATTTCCTCTTAATGAAAGCATTTTGAAATCCGGATTATATATGGTCTTTTCCGGTGAAGGACCTGTACCGTCAGGATCAAGTGAATAAGAAACGTCTCCCTCAGGCGAGGTGTTTTTAGTTATAGTAGAACCAGCAGTTCCATATTTAGTAAAGTCATATGATTTAGGACGATTCAAATTTTTATAATTTGAGTATTTGCCGGCGGCAATCAACGGTTGGATATAAACCTGCACGCTAAGATTAGGTGTAATAATCCAATCTGCCCTAATGTCTGTTGTTAATGTTGTCTGGTTTAGTTGTGCAAATACATACCGTCTATTGTATGTGTTAACTGCGGTTGGGTCAATATAACTTGTCAGCCATTGAGCATTGTATGTAGATTTATTAAAATCACTTCCAATATTTAATGTTAGTGTAGGTGTAACTTTCAATTCAAAACCGGCATAATAATCAACATATCGTAAAGCATTCCCGGATTGGGCAGTAACATTTAAGTTAAGCACCCACCACAAACGGTTATTGGTGTTATAATAAGCACTGATTAAACGAGCGTTAGGATTCAAAGTTAATGGACCTCCGCGGGTAAGGCGCGCATTGTAACTCTGCGCATAGTAATCCATATTCAGCCCAGCCCCTGACAGATCAAGAAAATTGATGTAGCTGCCAAAGTAATATCCTTGCAGTGTATTATTTCCTCCAAAATCATATGAAGTGAAAGCAGCACCACTGAAACCACAATTACGGTAAAAATCAGTCGGGTTATTCCAACGGTATCCACTCATTATATGCATATTAATGAGGTCACTATAAGAACCATATCCAAGATCGTTTATTTCAAATTTCGGACTTAGAAAACCAATAGCGGAATTAAGAGTCCATTGACCTTTATTTTTATTTAGCATAATGCGTCCGGCATAACCTGTAAGTGAAGTTGCGCTGCTATCAACACCAAGATGTGTTACATCCGGTCTTTGGAAATAATGCAAGCTGCTCCGCTGGAGAGCCGTTATACGTTTCTCGGTTCCACTTACATGTGATGCTGCCACCCATCCGGTTAATACATAAGTTCTATTCTCGTCAAGGGCTGTCCATCCATCTGCAGCAATTACACCGGCATTTTGATTGACTAAGTCTTTAATGGAAAGATCTTTAAAAAACCGGTTAGTAAAAGTAGTAAGGAAACCAAGCCCTTGTCCGCCGGAATTGAAATCCTTCTGCATACGTAATACACCGTAGTAAGTCAATGGTTCAACTTCCATTTTAGATTTAATACCATCAATTGAAACGTCTGCATTTTCCCGGTTTGTCAAGGCGTGTATGGTCCCAATTTTCCAATCATCGAATATCTGGCCGGATACTTTCCCGGCACCAAGAATATGAGCACCATTAGGTACATAAGAATAATCGGCATATACTCCACGCTGAGGGGCGCGGCCTATTCTACGGCTGTAAAATATATTTGGATTTTGCCAGTTAAAACTAGGATTATTACTTGTACCGCCGCCGCCAAATCGGAAAATATTAACACCTTCAGTAAAGAAAGGTCGTTTCTCCTGAAAAGAAGACTCAACATCGGATAAATTAACAACAGCAGGGTCAACTTCTACCTGACCGAAATCAGGATTTATTGTACCATTGAAAGAAAGGCTGTTCGTTAAAGATATTTTCATATCAAGGCCTACACCGGGAAGATATTTGCTCCCATTAAATGGGTCGTTGGGGTCATTTCCTATATATTCAGCCTTGCCGGTAATGTATGGTAATAACTCTATTCCTTTGGATGGCATAATCCCTTTTATATCGGTAAGATTGGGGAAACGAGAATTAAAACCGCTTTCATTTCGGGGTGTAAAAGCAACCATATCTGTTTCGCCTTTTCTGCTGAAATAACGCTCAATATTGAAACCCCATGTTTGAACATCTGTCACCTGGAATCTCAGCTGAGATAGAGGAATTCGCACCTCGACAGACCAACCATCTGAATCAAAATGAGGTACACCTTCCCAGACCGCATCCCAGGTAAGATCGGTTTGTTTGTTGTCATTCTCTAGAGTGCCATCGGCAAGTGTTCCTGCTGCCGAAACATAAAAGAAGTAACCGCTGCGGTGATCGTGATATGTATCCAGATATAGCACCATGCCGTCTGAGGGGTCGCCCCAAACAAAATCCCTGCGGACCAGACGGGCTAACACTGAATCCGGACATGGATCAGAAAATTTGGCCGCAAAATATAAATTCTCATCATCATAGGCAAACCAGGCTTCACTCTTGTAAGTAGCAGGTTCCCCCTGCTCCGGTTCTTCTTGATAAAAATCAGCATAACCTTTACGCTTCCAGATATCCTCAGAAAGGATACCGTCAACTGTAATTTTTTCATTAGTACGTAGACACTGAATATTTTTAGAGCTAATATCGCCTGGTCCTGATAAAACAATCTGTGATGATCCTACTAATATGAGTAGAATTAATTGTATAAATCTTTTCATTTTTAGCACTCCTGTCTTTTGACATTAAGACCAAACTGTTATTTATAGTTACACTTATTTAGAAACTTGAACCAGCGAATAGAGTATTAGGTGTTGTAACGTGATTGTGTATATCGGAATTTATGCAATTATGAGAAATATTTTTCTAGAGTTCCACAGTATAGTGATAAGTGGTTAATAGGATAAACGAGAGGGAAAATAATATACTATTTCACAAATAGCATTTGTGAGAGCTAGCCCTGGAATGGGTGAGTAGTTTATTGCTTGTTCGCACTAAATAGGGCAGTTTTAAAGGACGTTTTTTCATATCTAAAATAATTTCAGGATGGCCGCAATTGCACATTGTAATCTTTCGTCAAACTTCGGTGCCATTTATCAATATAAATTTCCACTTGTAATAAATTGCTACCCCAAACCTGTTTTATAACGCATATTTAAAAAGATACGTTAAAATATTATTGTGCTAAATTGTTGCAGATATACCCGATGACTTGTTAAACAGCACAGTGCCGGGTGTGATATGTGTGGTATATCCGGCAACGCAACTTAACAATAGGTAAAGCATACTAAACAAATTTAAATAGTATAAGACCAGAACAAATCATAATAACTATCAACGAGGATACAATGAGGCGAATCTATACTTTTCTTATTATCACTTTCATAACTGTACAATTCAGCTTTGCTCAGGCTGTCCCTGATGACACAATTCTAAATACCATTAAAAACATAAAAACCGAAGCTGTAAAAAACCCACAGACAATAAATTATGTAACATATCTGTCTGACGTGGTGGGCTCAAGAGTTACCTGGTCCCCGGGTTTCAATAAATCTGTGGATTGGGCTGTCGGCAAATTAAGTGAAATGGGCCTGAGTAATTCACATACCGAAGAGTGGGAGCCTTTGGGCAA
>JAUZPC010000154.1 GCA_030706105.1 Bacteroidota bacterium
ATACAGTGACCAAGTATTATGAAAATGTAATAAATAATGACGTCGCATTCATAACAAGTGTGTGGGTAAAAAATAAAAGGTTGTATTATTTATCAAGTCATAAAATATTTATGTCCCCTGCTGACAGGTTATCCCCGGCTAAGATGGATGTTCAGTTCCCCAAAAGTGGTATTGCAGTAAGAGGCAATAATGTTAACGATATATTTGTTGCAAACTATTGCGGTTATATATATCATTATAATGGGAGTACTTTCCATCGTTATAATGAAATGTATAATCCAAATCGCAATATTGTAAAAATGTGTGTTAAAGACAACACAATAGCTATCGTAGGATGGTATGCGCAAGGTGAATTCGGGAATGATATTTTCATAATCATCGGAAAAAGAACATAAAATTATAGTTATTGTATCAGAAATAATATAATATTATAACATCCGGGCGTTTTTATCAATAACATTAAAGTAGTTAAAGGTTATAAGGCTATAAAGTCTATAAAGTAGAATTATATGCCGGTATTAATGTAAAAGTTTACCGGTTTTTTACAATGGCTAAAGCCTGCCTGGTTGATGTTTGTCTGTCCCCACCGCCCTAAAGGACGGTGCAAATTAACTTAAAAAGTAATGCAAATCCCGGCAAATTCCTGTAAGCTGTTCCTCTTTTAAAACAAAGAAGCCGTTCCAACCGGGACGGCTTCTTTAGCAAAGAACAGTTACAGTGCTTTATTACATTACCAAAGCCATCCGGGAACGGATGGCTTTAATAGTTTGCAACAGATTTCGATTCTGTAAATTAACAGATAAGGTGAATTTTGTTACATTACTAATGCCATAATTGCTTTTTGCACGTGTAAACGATTTTCAGCTTCGTCAAAAATAACACTGTTTGGAGAATCACAAACTTCATTAGTAACTTCATCGCCTCTGTGAGCAGGGAGGCAGTGCATAAACAAGTAATCATCTTTAGCGTTTTTAACTAATTGATCATTAACCTGATATGACATGAATTTCTTTTTACGGTCAGCAGCTTCCTGCTCCTGTCCCATGCTTGCCCAAACGTCAGTATAAATAATGTCGGCACCTTTAACTGCTGCAACCGGGTCATCTAAAATTTCGACTTTGCTGCCCATATAGTTTGCATTAGCCTTAGCATTGCTTACAATTTCTGCCAATGGCTTATAACCGGAAGGAGAAGCAATTGAGATATCCATACCGACTTTAGAGCATCCATTTAGCAAACTGTGAGCCATATTGTTGCCGTCGCCTATGTATGCTAATTTTAATCCTTTTAACACACGGCGTTTTTCTAAAATCGTAAATAAGTCTGTAAGAACCTGGCAAGGGTGAAGTAAATCGGTCAGGCCGTTTATAACAGGGATAGAACCGTATTTAGCTAAGTCAATAACATCCTGATGATCAAAAGTACGGATCATGATACCGCTTAAATATCTTGAAAGTACTCTTGCAGTATCGGCAACAGATTCACTTTTCTTTAACTGGAGATCATTAGCTCCAAAGTACATTCCAATGCCGCCCAACTGAAAGATACCTGTTTCAAAGGAAATTCTGGTACGGGTTGAAGGTTTTGAAAAAATCATACCCAAAGTTTTTCCCTCAAGCAGTCTGTGAGGTTCGCCGGTCAATAATTTTTCTTTTAATGTTTTGGCAACATCAAAAATCTCATAAACTTCTTCTAATGTTAGGTCGTGAATTGAAATAAGGCTTTTGCCTTTCATATTAACAGCCATAAAATAACTCCTTAATTTTAATATTTATAATTTATAAAATCTATTTAACAATTCGTGTTCCCTGGGAACTGTCAGCAAGCATACTAGCATCGGTGATAATGGCCTCGTGCCCTGTATTTCTAACAAAGTCAATGGCAGCTAATATCTTTGGTTCCATGCTTCCTTTTGAGAACTGGTTTTCTTTAATATATTTTTCAGCTTCAGCAATAGTAAGAACGTCAAGCGCCTGTTGATCCGGCTTTTTATAGTTAATATAAACTTTAGGCACATCGGTTAAAATAAAGAAATTATCTGCACCAATTTCGCGGGCCAATAAAGCTGCAGCAGAGTCCTTATCAATAACAGCTTCAATAGCGTCCAGCCTTTTATTATCATCCAAAAAGACGGGAATTCCGCCGCCGCCGCCTGCAATAACTATGTGGCCTCTTTTAACAAGTTCTTTAATGATTTTTTTGTTAAGAATATCCAAAGGAGCAGGTGAAGCTACTACACGCCTCCAGCCGCGTTTCCCCGGATCTTCCTTAAATATCCAATTGTTAACTGTTGCCAGTAATTCAGCTTCTTCTTTTAAGTAGTAAGCGCCAACGGGTTTTGTCGGGTTGTCAAAAGCTTTATCAAGTTTATCAACCAAAACCTGAGTAACAACCGTAACTACATTTCTTTTTAATTTTTGTTCAGTTAATACATTCCTGAACATTCTTTCAATCATATATCCTATTCCGCCCTGCGAATCAGCAACGCAGATATCAATAGGCATTTTGGGGATTTTGTAAGTATTATAACCGGCTTCATTTCTTAAAAGAATATTTCCGACCTGGGGGCCGTTCCCGTGGGTTATAACTATATTATAGTCATTTCTTAAAAGATCAGTTAAACTTAAACAAGTATTAAATGTATTAGTTTCTTGTTCTTGAATAGTTCCTTTTTCATTACCTCTAAGTAATGCATTACCGCCTAATGCTACTACTGCAATTTTTTTCATAAATAAAATATCCGGGAAAAATTAATAAAATAATCGTTTGACTTAATCAAAGAGTGTAAAAAAGAAAGGAAGCTACGTTAAACCTTTGCGATGCATAAAACTTTCCGGTTGTTTCTAAATATTTTTAATTAGATATTCAAGTTAAGAAAAGAAAGTTGAATTTTAAAATAAAAAAGAAGGAAAAATATTTCCAAAAAATTAAGTCTTTATTAAGATATTTAGGGAAAAAGAACAATTATCCAAAAATATTAATATTATAAGAATTTTAAACTGCTCTAATTCTGAAAAAAGAGCAAAGGAATTAAATAATTTTGAATATGCGGCAGTAGATATTTTTTTTATAAATCAGTATATGGATGATTATTAGAATAATATTACGTGATTTTGATTAACTAAAGTTAAATAAAACAAAAAAACCGCCTTTTACGGCGGTTTTTTATTAACCTAATTTCTTACTAATGTTACAGGGAGAAAGATAGCCCAAACTTAAATTGATCATAGCTTAAAGGAGCTGCTGATTTGAACGGCCAGTTCATCTTTTCCTTGCGCAATTCATATAGTCCATATTCAATTCCGCTTTTCAGTACAAAACTAACAATTGGGCCGGCAGCAGGTGATGACTCTATTATTTTCTGAACAAATTTATCTATAGAAGATCCAACTATACTTTCCAGTATTGCGCTTCCTGCCCATTTCCAAAACATATGGCGTGGGAAAATAGCGGATTTTTCATAACCTGCAGTAAGTGAAAGTTGAGGTATTATTCTAATTGCCATACCTCCTTCGGCTGAAGTTCCAAATCTAACAGATTTGTCAAAATAGTTTATATAGGATGAATCGCTTTTATTAGAGGCCTGAGTAAACATATTCAGTCTTGACCAGTTTAGGGCTGTTGTATTATACAATGAAATAGTAACATCCCCAATTTTGTAGCCATAACCTTTTGACCAGCCTGCGCTTATTCTCCATAGGTCGCTTTTTAAATCTGTAGTAGTCTTATTGTTTAATTGAGTGGAAATGTTTGTAAGTTCCAGATATTCATATTTGTACCTAACCAAAAAGTCCTGTATTCCTCTAATTTCAGAAAAGCCGACTCTGATTTCAGCTAAGTTTGGTTTTGCAAAAGTGTTTTTAAGGTTTTTAATTGATGCTTTTGAAATACCATAGTTAAAAGAAAGGGTGGGGTCATTTGATAATGTAAAGAAATTACCTTCCCAGTTCTTATAGTCTTTCTCCCAGCTCTTCGAGTTATCATCCCAATTATGTTCAACTTCATCCCAGTCATTACCTGTATTTGTAATTACAGTATCACCTTCAGTCGCTGAAGTATCTTTGGGAGTTTCCTGAGCGGATATTGCTAATGAAAATACACTCAGCAAAAATAGTATATAGAATAACTTTTTGTCCATAATTCCTTCCGTTGTTATGTCTTTATCACAATGCCTTTTAAAGTAATTTTATTAATACTTAGACTAAAAAATATTCTTAAAGGTTGCCCTAAAAATATGAAAAAGATAAAATAATACAATTATTTTTATCTAAACGGAAAAAATAGCATATGAAATGTAAAAAATGGTGATTGTATAGGCTTAAATATTTTAGCCAGGGCAAAAAGAGGATTGGAAAAGAGAAAATAAAAGAACAATTCTTATTTAAACTGCCTACAGCTTTTTAGTGAGGAGTGCAAAGTATTTATTTTACTTTGCACTCTTAAAAAATTAGTCTTCCAGGGTAAACCCGACTTTTATTGTCACCTGCCAATGGGCTACTTTATTTTCCTCGATGTAACCGCGTGTTTCGGTAACGGTAAACCATCTCATATTACGTACTGTTTTAGCCGCTTTATCAACCGCATTTTTAACAGCCTCTTCAATACCTATTGGTGATGTGCCTGTCAATTCAATAACTTTATAAACATGATCCATAAAAGACCTCCTTATAAAAATTCGACAAAAGTTTTTAGAAATAAATATACTAAAAGTAAATTAAATTTATTAAGTTAGAACCTACAATCAAAAATATTTTAAAATTGAGGTTCTTTATGTCTCTATTAACAGGAAAAACAGCGCTGATTACCGGAGCAACTTCAGGTATTGGAAAATCATGCGCTTATACTTTTGCATCTGAAGGCGCAAATTTAATACTTGCAGCAAGACGCATTGAATTACTTGAAGAAATTAAATCTGATATTGAAAAAGAATACAGTGTAAAAGTAATACTAATTCAGTTGGATGTTAGGAAAAGGAAAGATGTTGAGTCTGCAATTGCAGCATTACCGGGAGAATGGAAAGCAATAGATATTCTGATTAACAATGCAGGGCTGGCACGCGGGTTAAACAAAATAAATGAGGGAAATATTGAACATTGGGAGGAGATGATTGATACAAATATTAAGGGTCTCCTTTATGTAACACGCATGGTTACTCCTTTAATGGTTTCCAGAGGCAGCGGGCATATTGTTAATATCGGCTCAATTGCCGGGCATGAAGTCTATCCAAGCGGGAATGTTTATTGTGCTTCAAAGTTTGCAGTAAATGCACTTACGCAGGGAATGAGAATGGACTTAGTTGATAAAAACATCAAAGTAACAACCATTGATCCCGGGATGGTTCTGACGGAATTCAGCAAAGTAAGGTTTTCGGGTGATGGAGCAAAAGCTGATAAGGTTTTTGAAGGTATGCATCCATTGAGCCCTGATGATATTGCAGACGCTGTGTTGTTCTGTGTATCACGGAAAGCAAATGTAAATATTAATGAGATAATTATAATGCCAACTGCTCAAGCCTCTTCTTCCATAAAATATGTGAAAAAATAGCTTGGATAGTTGTTAGTTGTAATAGTAAGAAAAGAAAAATTATTTTTCCCACTCCGTTTAAATGGAGTGGGAAAATATAAATTGTACAAAATTTAGATAAAAGAAGGCCTTGGGATTATTTTTTAGACACATCGCTTAATCTGGTGGCAGAGAAGCTGCCTGAGACACTAATACTATCGGCATTTACAGTATTAACCACATAGCCTGAAAAAGTACCCGCTATTTTACCGCCTACTCCATCAACCTTAGTTATGACAGTCTGACCATTGTACAAAGAGACATAAGTCTTCTGGGCACTGTAAAGATACAATGTAGTAAAACTTGTTGAGCCGGCAGACCAGCTATATGTCCCTGTAGAAGCTCCGGGGAAAGAAATAGCAAACCAAAGTGAATCTGTCCCTGCAGTGTAACACACAATTTCAGTAGAATTTGTCGCAGTTGCATGAGAGCCCATAGATAAATAAAAATCTATAGATTTATTTGAGAATCCACCGCCATTTAAAGTAATTTTGCCGTTTCCAAGTACTGTCTCTGGCCCGGTGGGCGAACTGCTGTCTTTTTTGCAGCCGGTAAAGGAAATTATAGCAGCAGTCAGAAATAACAAAGCAAAACTAAAAAAAGAAACATTTCTTTTAGACATAAAGCCTCCTAAGTTGATTGATTGTGTAATTATTGAACTAAATTCTTTAATAACATTAAGATAAAGACTAATATTTTAATATGCAATTATTTTTTGTTAAAACCTGTGCTAATTATATCACATACCATATGAATAAATAATGAGGGGCTGCATATGGAGAGTGAACTAAGACGGGTTAATATCAGGTTACCCTCTCCAATATAAATAGGAGAGGGTAAGTAAAAATTTAAAGAAGAGCAGAATAACTTATCAGGTAATGACTTTAGTTACGGATTTAATTTTTCTGCTTCGATGTCCGCTTTTATAAAGTAACGCTTTATAACCAGTATATTTACGGCCTCAGCAATTATAAAAGCACTCATTAAGAATAAAAACAGTCCGACTATGCCGGATATTAAATCATTCACCTTTAGATTAGAAAATAAATTCGGCATATCTTTAAAAAATGGAATCATCAAAAGAACTAATGACCAAATTGTCATTGAAAGCATCAAGATCATCGGAATAACAACATACCATATTTGTTTGCCTGTTTTATAAAGCCAGACGCAAATTCCTAATAGAATTAAACTGGCTAATAATTGATTG
>JAUZPC010000155.1 GCA_030706105.1 Bacteroidota bacterium
CAAAAATTAAACATTATAAACCGGGAAATGAAAAATAAAATTTATAAATAAATTATAATTATGAAGAAATTTTTACTAATTGCAGGAATCATTTTTAGCTTTAGCATATTACAGTTCCCCCAGAATATTAACGGAAGGTTCTCTTCTTCGGTATATATGTTTAAGCAGTTTGATGCTGTTAATTCATCTGATAACTTCGTGCGTGCATATGAGATGCTTAATTTAAACGTAAATTACAGTCAATTCTCTTTACGTACAAGCATGAATCTGGAATCCGATCTGTCCAAAAAAATAGATAATTCACCTCTTGTAAGATTTTACAACTTTTATTTGGAGGGGAGAGATCTATTCAAAGTTGCCAATGTAAAATTAGGCAGACAACCGGTTTTTAACAATATTGGCGGCGGCATTTTTGATGGAGCTACAATTGATTTAAGAGTTCCGGATTATAAACTTACTGCTTATTACGGCGGTAATGTGCCTGCTTATCAGAAGTTTGAAACTTCTAAAAACTGGAAAGACAACTATTTGGCCGGAGGTAAATTATCCGGACAACCTTTTGAAAATTTTCAGGTGGATTTAAGCTATGCACAAAAGAATGTTAAACCTGAAGATTATTATGCTACCCGATTTGACCAAAACTTAAACCCCATTACTGTACTTATCCAGAATAATTCAACTCATTTTCAATTTGCATCGGCCCAGGTAAGCTATACAATGCCAAAGTACTTTAACGCAAATGTTAGATATGACTATGATTTGAATTTTGAGAAGACATCAAAATTTGAGTTCGAAGGGCGTTACAGTCAGATTACTGATATTGGCATTGATGTCTATTACAATTACCGTGAACCGAGAATTAACTATAACTCTATTTTTTCGGTATTTGATTATGGTAATTCTCAGGAAATTGAAGCAGGAGTAGATTATAAAATCAATTCCCTTTTTACGGCAATTGGTAAGTTTGGTTTTGTACAATTTAAAACAGAAGACTCAAAAAGAATTACTTTAGGGATTAATTCAAATTACGGGAATGTTACATATAGAAAGACGTTAGGGTCTGCAGGTGAGCTTGATGCACTCTCCCTATACGCGGCTTATGCTTTGTTTGAAGGGCTATTAACTCCATCTGCCGGTATATCATATACATCATATAAGCTTTCCGAGTTTTCAACAAAAGATAATTTAACCTCTTTGTTGTTTGGAGTAAACGTAAGGCCATATAACACTTTATCGTTTGATGCCCAGGGACAATATATGAATAATAAAATATACAAAAACGATTTCCGTTTTTTCTTGAAATTGAATTATTGGTTTAATACTAATCTAAATCTATTATAACATGAAATTAAAATATATAACTATATACATATCATTTACTGCAATATTTGTTTTTGCTCTGATGGCTTTTTCTCCTTCTAAGAAAGTTGAAATCAGGCCTGCGGGTAATAAAAATATTATCAAGTTTTCCCATGTTTTGCATAAGGATTTAGCGGAGTGCTCTACTTGCCATACAGAGGCTGCACAAAGCACTTCACTAAATAACCGCCTAATGCCTAATCATGAGAACTGTAAAAGCTGCCACGATGTTGAAAAGCAGGAAGATTGCAGCAAATGCCATATCAATGATAATTATGAAGCATTAAAGCAGGATAAAACTGAGTTGGTATTCAATCATAAATTCCATTTAGAAAAGCAGGGTGTGAAGTGCGAAACCTGCCACAAGGGAGTTTCTGATGTAGAATATGCAGAAGACGCAGCTCAGCCCTTCCCTAAAATGGAAGATTGCTACAGCTGCCATAATCAAAGCAAAATTGCCACAAATGCCTGCGAAGCATGTCATACTAATACAGCAGGGCTTTTGCCGCAAAGTCATAAGAACAGCAATTTCCAGAAGTCGCATAAATTTGCAGCCGAAGATATAAATGCAAACTGCATTATGTGCCATGACAATGGGAATAATTCATGTGAAAACTGCCATAATGCGGATAAAGTCAGTTCAGTTATCGGTAATAACAATTTTGCAAAGATATATGCACCGGGAAATTTTAAGAATGGGGCAAGACAGCAGAATTTGGTTAGAGTACATGATTTGAATTATAAATTCAACCATGGCATTGATTTCCAGTCTCATCGTTTGGATTGCCAGTCATGCCATGAAGTAGCAACATTCTGCGTTACCTGCCATAAGAATGAAAATTCCCGAGGAGTAGGCGGAGGAATAGTTCCTGCATCCCACTTGCAACAAAATTTCTTTACCTATGGGGTAGGTACGGGAGGCGGACTGCATGCACAGTTAGCCAGAAGAGATATTGAAAGCTGCCAGTCTTGCCACGATGTCCAGGGAGCAGACCCTACTTGCATTACCTGTCATCTGGATAATGATGGAATAAAAGGCACCAACCCGAAAACGCACCCAAGCGGATTTATGAAAGATATTCACGGTGATTGGCATACATCGCAGGGTTCTGTTTGTTATAATTGCCACAGCGGTTCTCCAAATGGAATAGCCGGCCAGGGATTTTGCGGATATTGTCATGGGGGTAAAAGATGAAAAATAACATAATTATATACTCAGTTTATTGTTCTTGCGTCCTTGCACTATTATTTGTTGCAGGCGGCTGCAGTAAACTAAATGAAAATATCGCAACAAATCCTAATTCTCTAGGCCTGCATAAAGCAGGGATTATTGATGTCTCATCACCAGATTTTCATGGTACTCTGTTAAAAACAGGAAGCTGGAAATATTTGGATTGCCAGCAATGCCATGGTGCCAATCTGGCCGGAGGTCCTAAAGCCCCGTCATGTAGAAGCTGCCATAAAAATGCCGGCGGTCATAAAACGGGAATTGTAGATCCATCATCGGCAGACTTCCATGGAACTCTTATTTCGGCAGGAACCTGGACATTTTCCCAATGTAAAACATGCCATGGTGCCGATTTGAAAGGCGGGGCTAACGCTCCTTCCTGCACTACCTGTCACGAAAGTGTTGGGGGTCATGAATCAGGAGTTTCTGATCCTAATTCACCTAATTTCCATGGTAAGCTTATTGAAGCTGGAGCCTGGAAATTAGTTGACTGCAGATCCTGCCATGGTATTGATTTAAAAGGGACAAACGATGCGCCTTCTTGTTACAGTTGCCACGCAAATGCGGGCGGGCATGCAGCAGGAATAACAGATCCTTTATCACCTGATTTCCATGGTAAACTTATAAAAGCTAATAGCTGGAAAATGAACCATTGTCAAAATTGCCATGGGAGTAATTTTGCGGGAGGACCGAATGGCCCTACCTGTAATAGCTGCCATACAAATCCGGGCGGTCCCACGGCATGTAATACTTGCCACGGCAGTTTTGCTGATCCAAGCAGAATAGCCCCTCCGAGAGATATAGATGGCAACACTTCAACTACTTCCATTGGAGTAGGCGCACATTGGAACCACTTATATGATAATAAACTTGGTAAAAAAGTATCATGCGAAAATTGCCATACAGTCCCTACCAGTTATTCCGGGCACAATATTAACGGCACTGCGGAAGTTAATCTTACAGGATTAGCTATATTAAATGGAGCAAATGCACAATTTAATACAGCAGCAGGTACATGCTCAGGGACTTATTGTCATGGTAATTTTGAATTTAAAAAATCCGATGCTGCCCCTGAAAACCAGTATGCCTTTACGGCGGATAAGATGGTCGGTAATAATGCAACAGTAAAATGGAATAAAGTGGACGGTTCAGAGGTCCTTTGTGGAAGCTGCCACGGACTGCCGCCGGTTGGGCATATCCAAGTGCCGGTCAATCAGTGCGTTGCGTGCCACTCAACTGTAGTTGACGAAAACGGAAAGATAAAAGACATAACTAAGCATATAAACGGTGTAATTAACATTGCACTGAACAAGAAATAAACTTACAGATAATAACTAGAAAAGACGCTCAAACGGGCGTCTTTTTTTATGAGAATAACTTGCATTTATATTCCAACGCAAGCATGTTCTAAAGGGTTTAAGTAATAATGCTGCCTTTACCAATTGTTTTATTTGCCTTACCTCCTTATTTTTAAAATCAAAAATAAATTCATCTTAATAAGAATTACTTTATTTAGTAAAAATGGAAAGCATCTGATGCATCAAAAAAAGGATTTGACCTTTACAGTCATTAAACTAGTTGCAGTATCAATAGTCTTTAATAGCATTATTTATTAGTTATGAATAACCTTTTAGAAAACGCTATAATAATCAAATAAAAAAACAATTAAAATTTATTATATTTGATCCGATAAAATAAAATAATTTGGAGAAATGATATGGATAGTTACACTTCAGAAACCATGAAATGGCTTGATGAAAGATTCCGGTTGACTGACGCAAATGGAATTTATATAGCACACCAACCCATATATGGCTTTCGTTCAAAATTAAGTGAACCTTTTCATATTATCAAATACATTGGTACTTATCAGGTAATGAAAATGTTGTCCCATCTTAAATTTGACTCTTTCTTGGATATTGGAGGTGCAGAAGGTTATAAAGCTGCATTAGCAAGGGAACTATTCAATGTAAAAGTCCGCAGTTGTGATCTGTCCATTGAAGCCAGTAATCGTGCTAAAGATATCTTTAATGTTGATGGTGAACCAACCAATATACATAAATTACCATTTAAAGATAATGAATTTGATGTCGTTCTTTGCAGTGAAGTTTTAGAGCACGTTACGGATTTTGAGAAAGCAACGGCTGAATTGTTCAGGGTGTGCAAAAAAGCAGTTGTTATTACAGTTCCTCACGATCCAAAGGAATTTATTGAGAATAATATAAAGAATAAGGTTCCTCATGCTCATATTCATTATCTTGATGCACATAGTTTTGACTTCATGAAATCTGTTGCCGGAAAGATAGTATTTGCCAGAATGCTGAACCCTTTTCTTAGGATAATTGATGCCATAGTGGATGGAATGGAAGTTAACCAAGATACAAAATATCCTAAGGCATTTATTAGACTGTATAATATGATTGCTCCTTTGGTTAGAATTTTCTGTGGCAAGAGAGCCGCTGCAATGGTTGTCAAACTTGATGATTATCTCTCAAATAATACTTCGTATTATTCGGGGATGAGCTTCATTATTCTAAAAGATAAAGATTGTTATATGGAAATCCCTACTAAGAAGATTACACCCTTACAAGTAATTAATTTTACCGTGCCTCTTTATTATTTAAATAAGTAAGCTGTATAGAATACTGAACTGACCCCCGAAACGTGGACAAATAAAAAGAATTAGTAAATTGGTAGTCCCAGAAAAGGAGTATTAAATGGAACGACGTCCACGCAGAACATTTACGTTAGAATTCAAGCAGAACCTGCTTGATCTGATTCGTATAAAAGGAGTAAAAGCTACTCAGGCAGCTAAAGACTTCGATATGAGAGTTGAGCTGATTTATAAGTGGCTGCGCGACTCAAGAGAAGAGAGCCAGGCGGATAATGTCGGAGACAAGACACAATCAGAGTTAAAGCAGTTTCAAAGACGCCTGACTGACATAGAAGAAGAGCGTGATATCTTAAAAAAAGCGTTGGGCATCTTTACCCAACCCCCGAAACAAAATTCCAATTTATAGCAGAACATTAGTTTGAGTGTCGGATAGTGAAGATGTGCCAGGTATTAGAGGTATCGAAGAGTGGCTATTATCGCCGGAAAAAGCAGAAAGATGATCCGGAAGAAAAAGCAATTGCAGACCTGATCATATCGATATATAATGAGCACAAACAGCGATATGGATACCGTAGAATCCACCCAGAAATAAAGCACCGCGGGCTTACAATAAACAAGAAACGGGTAGCCCAAATAATGTATGAGCTGGGCTTAAAAGCGAGCAGGAAACAAGGTTATAAAAAGACGACAAATTCCAGACACAGTAATCCGGTAAGTGAGAATCTTCTGCACAGAATTTCAAAACCACAGATATTAACCTTATATAGCTTAAAGAATGGTACAGGTTGCTATTTTTGAATATCTGGAAAGCTATTACAACAAGAAGAGACTGTACTCATCACTGAAGTATAGGACACCCGATGAAATTATTTATGAAAGAAAATATAATTAAATTCCGTGTCTGCAATTTGGGAGGCAATCTATACAGAAAATAATTTTTCAGACTTAACTAAAACAAAATAATGAGGTGTTAAATTTTCTCGTTTTTTTATATTCCTCATATTCTTGCTTAATTATATTTAAACCGTTAAATTGTTTTCATAATATAAAATAAATAGTGTATTACAAATATGATGTGGTTTATTAAGAATAAAATTGAAAGTATAGTACTTTCCTTTATAAAAATGAAATATCCTTTTGTAAAGTGGGGAGAAAAGATAAAAATTTATGGATACCCATTATTACAATTTCATAAAAATGCAGATATCTATATTGGCGATCATGTTATTCTTCAAAGCAAAGCAGCTGATAATATGGTTGGCTTGTTCAAGAAATGTTCCATTTATGTGGGTGCAAATGCAAAATTTTGTATAAATAATTTTAGTGGAATGTCAGGCGTCTCTATTTATTGTGTAAATAATATATATATAGGAAAATTTGTAAATATAGGTGGTAACGTATGTATATGGGATACAAACTTCCATCCAATTTATTCTGAAGATAGAAGAGTGCATAATATCTCTAAGATTAAAACTGCTCCAATATATATCCATGATGATGTCTTTATTGGAGCAAATTCAATTATATTAAAAGGAGTAACTATTGGTG
>JAUZPC010000156.1 GCA_030706105.1 Bacteroidota bacterium
ACTCCCAAGCCATGAAGATACATAACCCTGTCCCAATAATTGTCTATGTTATTTTTATTTCCATGACAATATAAGATGGTTAAATTATTATATGGGTCACCGGACGCAATCCAATATCCGTAAAGTTTATTCCCTCCGCTTTGGAATGTCTCTTGTTTGATTAAAGAATCAGGAATGGTGTTGCCGGGCAGCTCATATTTAGAGATTGTCTTTTCATTAAAAAGGAAACTGTCTAATTTGCATCCTGAAGAAAGCAGTAAAAATATGATCATTGGGAACAATAGTTTTTTCATTTAGAATGCCCTTTCTAAAGCAAAAAGGATGGCAACTGCGCCATATTTTGCAATGCGTGTATATTCTACAGCAACCTGACTGCTTTTTATGTTTGCACCCTGCCACTTTATTTCAGTGATTAGTCTAAAGCTGCCTCCAAGCTCAAATCTGTATCCTGCAAAAGGGGAAAAAATAAATTTTGGCGAAGAATTATCATAGTCCGGTTTTGTAAATGGCAGAGTGAAATCAAAACCGGTAAAAATTAAATTATCTTTTATGTGCCATGAGGCAGTAGAAGTAAGAGTTGGGTATGCTCTAAATCTACTTTCCATTCCCGGTTTCAGACTAATAAAAGTAAGAAGTCCAGGGGAAATGCCGACAGTTGGAATAAAGCCGTTATTAGCAGTGGGGAAATAGGAAGCTCCCAGGTCAATTCCGAGAAGTTTATATGGTAACGAAGTAAAATGAAAACCGGCGCAAGCGTTAATATCCGAAGTTAAGCCGTACTTTGCTCCTCCTGTAATATAGGGGATTGGAATATGGTTGTTAAATGCTTTAACCACAGGTCCGCCTATGCTCAGATTTACATCAATGTTTTTCTCACCAATTGGTTCAAGGCTTGTGTGAGCTGAGCAGCCTGCCAAGAAAAACAAAAAGGAACAGCCAAAAGCAATTATTAGAAGTTTCATTCTCTGACGCCGCATTTTTATTTTACTTTGATTTTATTATTTTACACGTAAATATAGCAATTTATTAGTGCTTATATGAGTTTTAGCTAACATATAATGTTTCTACCGGATTATAGTGGCAGAGCAATTAAAGGTAAACTTGAGATAATTGGTTTTATCAAATATGACAAAAACACTCTCAATTATGAAAAAGTATAGTTCCGGCCGGAGGAAAAAATGCGTTTTTTGTAATATGACAAAATTACTCTCAATTGGCATTATAATTGTTAAATGTTAAAAAAAACAGAGGATAAGCAAAATGCAACTGACAATGACCGGAGAATATGCATTGAGAGCAATGATTTATATATGCTCATTTCCGGGGGATAATGTATTTCAAATATCGGATATAGCAATAAAAAATGAAATTCCTGACAATTTTTTAAGAAAAATAATTCCTCTGCTATGCAAAAGCGGGCTGTTAAATTCAACCAGAGGAGCCCAGGGGGGCATTAAACTGTTGATCCCGGCTAAAGACATAACCCCACTTATGATAATTGAATCTGTTGAAGGGGAGATTTCGCTTAACAAATGTATGATAGCCAATGAATTTTGTTCAAATGAAAATTGGTGCTCTGTGCATGTCTTATGGGCAGAGACTCAAAAAAAGATAAAAGAAATGCTTTCATCCAAAACCATGGATGTGCTGGCACACGATAATACTGAAAGGTTTAATGCCTTTCACCTGCAAAAAGAAACTAATAAACAACTAAGAAAAAAAAATAAGGAGTAAAAGATATGGATGCCGTTATTCTGGCACGAATACAATTTGCTATGACTATTGGGTTCCACTTTCTTTTTCCGCCATTGTCAATTGGCATTGCCTGGCTTTTAGTAATTATTGAAGGCTTGGGATGGAGGAAAAATGATGCGGCTTTTGTTTCGCTTGGAAAATTTTTTGGTAAGCTGCTGGCATTAATATTTGCTGTCGGGGTTGCAACCGGTATTGTAATGGAGTTTCAGTTCGGGACAAACTGGTCTGTTTACTCCAAGTTTGTAGGAGATATATTTGGTGCTCCGTTGGCTGCGGAAGGTGTATTTGCTTTCTTTCTTGAATCTACTTTCCTTGGCTTATATTTGTTCGGGCGCAATAGAGTATCTAAGGGTGTGCATTGGTTTTCTATTTTAATGGTAGCTGTCGGGGCAACAATATCAGCTTTCTGGATAATTGTTGCAAACTCATGGCAGCAGACGCCGGCCGGCTTTATAATACAGAACGGCAGGGCGGAGCTGACCGATTTCTGGGCGGCTGTATTTAATCCTTCAACAATGGTAAGATTTCTGCACACAATTGATGCAGCATTAATAGCCGGAGCTTTTTTTGTAACCGGAGTTTCTGCAATTCTTATATTAAAAAAGAAAGAAGTTGAGCTTGCAAAAAAATCTTTACGACTTGCAGTGTTGTTTGGACTGATAGTTGCATTACTTGAAGTATTTCCGTTTGGCCATGAACACGGCAGGCAGGTTGCTCAGACCCAGCCGGAAAAATTTGCTGCTTTGCAGGGCCTTTATACTTCGCAAACAGGGGCACCGATTGCGTTGTTTGCTTTCCCTACTGAACCCCCACCGGAATTAAAGGCGAAGATAGAAATTCCGGGGCTGCTTAGCTGGATGGCTTTTGGTGATATTAATGCCAGGATAAGAGGTATAAATGAATTCCCCAAAGAAGAAATACCCCCATTATTCTTAACGTTTGTGTCTTATCACAATATGGTAGTACTTGGAATGTATTTTATCTTGATAATGGGAATTGCCCTGTATAAAGTTAAAAGAAATACACTGTGGAATAACAAATTTATATTGAAAGTACTTGCATGGTCAATTCCACTGCCATTAATTGCCTGCCAGCTTGGCTGGATAGCGGCAGAAGTGGGAAGACAACCGTGGATAGTATATAAGCTGTTAAAAACAAGGGATGCAATTTCCGTAACAGTTGGAGCAGGAGAAATTCTATTCTCAATTATTCTGTTTGCGCTTATCTATATATTGCTTATATCCACCTTGCTATTTTTAATGAATAAAAAAATTAATGCAGGTCCTGAACCGGCAGTTGCAAAGGAGGCATAATAATGTTAAATATTATATGGTTCTTATTGGTGGGAGTATTAATTATAGGATATGCTATCCTTGACGGATTTGATTTAGGTGTGGGCATTTTACAGCTTTTTACAAAAGATAAAAAGGAAAAGAGAGTAAATATAAATGCCATAGGGCCGGTATGGGACGGTAATGAGGTCTGGCTGCTGACCGGCGGCGGAGCTCTTTTTGCTGCTTTCCCCATTGTTTATGCAACGGTATTCAGCGGGTTTTATCTTGCTTTTATGCTTCTGCTTGCAGCATTAATTTTCAGAGCCGTTTCTTTTGAGTTCAGAAAATACGTTGAGTCAGATAAAGCAAAAGGATACTGGGATTTAGCATTTTCTGTCGGCAGTTTGCTGCCTGCTGTTCTATATGGAGTAGCTTTCGGCAATATATTGAGAGGTTTGCCAATAGATAAAGATGGTAATTTCCTTGGCTCTTTCATTGGTCTTCTTAATCCGTACGCAATATTAGTGGGTTTAGTAAGCCTAACAATGTTTACGCTGCATGGTGCAATATACCTTACGCTTAAAACGGAGGGAGCACATAAAGAAAGAATGACAGGAATGATAAACAAACTTTGGATTGCTTTTGTAGTAATATATTTTGCTGCAACCGTATTCTCATTTTTTGAAGCTTCATATTTATTCTCAACGGTCATGAAAAATCCATTATTCTGGCTGCTTCTCATAGTATTATTTGGCAGTATTATATCCATACCGGTTTTAGTAAAAGCTCAGAAAAACGGATATGCTTTTCTTGCTTCATCAGTAATGATTGCCTGTATGACACTGCTATCCGCATTAAGCTTATTTCCAAGATTGGTCCCGTCAAATATCAATCTGGATTATAGTCTTACAATCTTTAATGCTTCTTCCACTGCAAGAACTTTGGAGACCATGCTAATTATTGCTCTGATTGGAATGCCAATAGTAATAGGTTATACAATTTTTGTTTACCGGGTATTTAGAGGAAAGACCGAAATTACGAAAGAAAGTTACTAATACTCTCCCTAAAATGAATGAACAGAGCCCCATTGTTTTGGGGCTCTGTTATTTTAAAGAAAGCAGCATAAAGCAAAGCGGCAATTGTTCCTGACATTAGCGTGCGATTGATTTGAGAAAAGAATCTTCTATTATTTTAATGCAGCCCGGACACTTAGTTGTTGGTGGTCAGAGGGAGATATCTATCATTGTTTCATTTTAAAGTTTATCTTATAATTCAATAGCATAAAAATCAAATTATTAAGCGGCTCATATTGACTTTTCATTTAATATGGGTAAAGGTTAAACTCAATTTGTCCAGGTTATGAGCTCGTTGCATTTTGTTCATATATCAAAAAAAAGGTTAATTGAAGGTCTCTATTAAAAAAAAGGAATTCTTAGAGATGATTAAATTGTACACAGCCAAAGCTACGGCTAAAGGCGGGAGAGATGGTGTAGTTACCTCCGGTGATGGTAAGCTAAAGCTTAACCTCAGCATGCCAAAGGAATTATACGGTGAAGGCAAAGAAGGTACAAACCCAGAGCAGTTATTTGCAGCTGCTTATGCAGCCTGTTTTGATAACGCTTTAAATATAGTGGCTAAGCAGAAGCATTTGCAAATAGAATCGGAAATTACCGCCGAGGTATCTATAGGTCAGGAAGCAGGCGGGTTTGGACTTTCAGTTACTATCACGGGAAAAATTACCGGCGTTGGCGTAGAAGAGGCATATGGCTTAATGGAATCTGCGCATATTGTTTGTCCATATTCCAAAGCTATTATGGGAAACGTTGATGTTACTCTTACTCTTGCCGAAGACAAAAACCAGGTGCTAAACCGGGAGACAGCATAACAATTATTAATAAATATAGGAAAAATATTGCAGACTATATTAGGATCAAGCGGAATTATTGGAACTGAGCTGGCTAAAAATCTTGTAAATTATACAGATAAAGTACGTCTGGTTAGCCGGAATCCGCAAAAAATAAATCCTTCAAATGAAGTTTTTCAGGCTGACTTGTTAGATGCCGGGCAGACAAAAAAAGCTGTAGCCGGATCTGATGTCGCTTATCTTACGGCAGGGCTAAAATATGATATAAAGGTATGGGAAGCTCAATGGCCTGTTGTAATGCAAAATGTAATTGAAGCCTGCAAGATGCATAATACTAAATTAGTATTTTTTGATAATGTTTATGCGTATGGTAAAGTTAACGGATGGATGACCGAGGAAACTAAGGTGAACCCTGTAAGCAGAAAAGGTGAAGTCAGAGCAAAAATTGCCAGCATGATTTTGGATGAAGTTAAAAAAGGAGAATTGAAGGCGCTGATTGCAAGAGCCGCCGATTTTTACGGCCCTAATACTAAAACCAGTTTTATTAACTTCATGATAATTGATAATCTGAAAAAAGGAAAGAAAGCACAGCTTCTAATTTCAGATGAATTTAAGCATTCATTAACATATACACCAGATGCAGGCAAGGGAACTGCAATTTTAGGAAATACGGACAGTGCGTATAATCAGATTTGGCATTTACCTACCGACCGGAGTGTACTAACCACACGCGGGTTTGTTGAACTGGCCGCTAAAGAATTGGGAATAGAACCGAGAAGCACATGCCTTTCTAAAACAATGCTGCGTCTAATTGGGATGCTGAACGGAATTGTAAAAGAAGTTGTAGAAATGCTTTATCAGTATGACTCCGACTATCTATTCAGCAGTGAAAAATTTGAAAAGGCTTTCAAATTTAAACCGACCGGGTATGCCGAAGGAATAAAAGAAACTATTAACTCAGCTAAAGAATAGAATAAAAAGAGGGCTTTCTCAAAAGTGAAAATATCGTATTTTATATATGTTTAACATATTTTTGTAGGATAGTCCGCCCAGGTGGATTCTTGCCGGTCTAAACAATAATAATACAAACGCGTATAGACAGGTTATGAGCACTATTACTGAATATTAAAATAATTATATCTGTTCTGATATATAATAGTCAGGCAAGAATGCCTAACCTACAATAATCAACTCTTTAGTTAAAACAAAACCCCCT
Source organism: Bacteroidota bacterium (assembly GCA_030706105.1). Taxonomy (GTDB): domain Bacteria; phylum Bacteroidota; class Ignavibacteria; order Ignavibacteriales; family Ignavibacteriaceae; genus JAUZPC01. The sequence goes on from JAUZPC010000156.1 coordinate 6,110, forward strand.
TTCATCCCCATTGGAAAGTGGGAAAGAAGGATATTAACATAACTTTTCGCAAAGTGTGTACAGCCTGCATCATAAGGCTGTCTATTTTACTTTTGAGACAGCCTCCAGTTTAATTTAAGTAGTAATGCAAATCCCAGTGATTTCTGTAAGCAAGTTCTCTTTTAATATTAAGAAGCCGTTCCAACAGGGACGACTTCTTTGGTAAAATAACAGTTGCAGTTTTATATTACATTACTAAAGGCATAATAGCCTTTTAAACGTGCAGACGATGTTCTGCCTTCAATTAAAAATAATACTGTAACAAAAAATAAAATAAATATTTGCTTGCTTTTCGTTTTTTTTTTTTTAATATTAGAACAGAAAAATATTTATATATATTTAAGTTAGAAGTATTGATTTTGTATGTGTAATGCGCAGAGTTTATAAACAGGGTTTAACGGTGATCTACTTAACTATTGGATATGCTTAATTATGTCTCCATTAGGTGTAACCTTCTTTGAATAATCAGAAAAATAAAACTAAGTATCGCTTAAAAATTTAATTACTTGGTTATCATCAATAATAGAAGGCCGGGTTATGCGGTCTTTTCAGGCATGCTAAAAATAGAGCAAAAATATGTGGAAAAACTGTTA